>DATHWT010000127.1:0-12946 GCA_035460345.1 Methylophilus sp.
GTTATATTGCAATTGCAGCCTCGGGCAGGCATGATAGGCGCTTTATAAAAACAGGATTTGAGGAAAAGTGATGTGTCCTTTACAAACTGCTGCAGCCAGGGTTCTTCTGGCGCTGGTGTTCTTTGGCATTGTGATTTTGAAGTTGATTGCCATTACCTCTGTGCCTGATGGCTATTTGCAATATCAATCCATGCTTGGCCAGTTAGGCTTGCCTGCTGTGTTTGCGCCTTTGCTGATCTTGGTGCAACTGGTGTTCGGTTTGGCCTTGCTAGTTGGCTTTAAAACTAAGATCAGTGCGCGCGTGCTGGCTGTGCTGGCGGCGTTTATGGCGATTGTGTTAAGCCAGGCTTCGCTGGATGCGTTTTTTGCGTATATGGGTATTGCCGGTGGTATGTGGTTGCTTAGCCTGTACCCGCAAACTGGGTACAGCCTGGATAACCGCCAAAAATAGCAGTTCCTGATAGTAAAAAAGCCGGGTTTCCCCGGCTTTTTTATTTGCATTAAAGGATTAACCTTTAATGCGTATCCCCAGCTGCTTCAGCTTGCGGTATAAATGCGTGCGCTCCAGACCTGAAATGTCGGACAGGCGACTCATATTGTTTTTGACCAGCCTCATATGGTATTGAAAGTAAAAGCGTTCAAACTCGTCCCTGGCTTCACGCAAGGGCTGGTCGAGATTCAAGGGCATATGCTGTTCTGCTGACTCTGAAACCTGCCCCTGAAAATCTTTTAGCACCCGCTGCACATCTTCCTGGGTAATGCTGTCACTCAGGCTAGTCATTAGCAGGTTTTGCACTACCGATTCCAGCTCGTCGAGATCACCCGGCCAGTCGGCATTCCTGAGCGCATTTAGCGCTGCCACATCAAACGCCTTGTAATCGATTTTGCTGGCTTCCACCATCAAAGTGGCCATGGCATTGGCCAGGTCCGGGATATCTTCTTTATGCTCGTCCAGGCAAGGCACTTTTACTGCGGCACCCGCCAGGGTTTGCAACAGCGTTTGCTCCAGCATGGCTTTTTCGATTAATTGCGGCAAACCGTATTCGCTGCCACAGATAACGCGCACACCGTATTTCTCTGATTTGGCAATCAGTAAGCTCAGGCCTTTTTGTTCGGTTTTACCCAGGCGCGTGACTTCATCGACAAACACCACGCCTTCGCGTGCCTGTTCCAGGATTTCCATTGGTGCCGACACCAGCTTGTCATATTCGGTGAGTGATACCCATGGCGTGTTCGGTGGACGCAGGAATTTGGCGCAAAGGGCGACGCTACCGCCTTTCTTACCGATCAGGAATAAAGTATTTTTGTGGCGGGCAAGTTGCTCCAGCCGTTGTTTGAGCTCTTGAATGGCAGCACTTTTACCGAAGCTGGACAGGTTGATTTCGGTATGCGCCAGATGCTCGGTATGCTTGATGGCAGCGCCCACTGTTTTGAGCAGTTTTTGCAGGGCGATAGGTTTTTCCAGGAAATCGAATGCGCCCAGGCGGGTCGCTTCAATCGCGGTATCAATGGTGCCATGGCCGGACATCATGATCACCGGCATGGTCAACAAGCCGGCATTTGCCCACTCTTTCAGCAGGCTGATGCCATCACAATCCGGCATCCAGATATCCAGCAGCACCAGATCCGGGCGCTGCTTGAGTCGCTCTTCGCGCGCCAGTTGTGCATTTTCAGCCAGTCGCACCTGATGTCCTTCATCGCGCAAGATGTCGCTCAACAACTCGCGTATGCCGACTTCGTCATCAACCACCAGTATATTACGTGATGCCATGTACCGTATTTCCTTACACGATGCGCTCAACGCGCCGACGCTGTTGTTGTTTATCTACAGGCAGGTGTATGGTGACGCTGGCGCCCCCTTGTGGCAGATTGTCTATACGAATCTGTCCACGCTGCTCTTCTATCATCTTTTTCACGATAGCCAATCCTAAACCGGTTCCGTGTGACTTGGTCGTGATATACGGTTCAAATACCCTGGCCATCACATCGGTCGGGAAACCGCCACCATTGTCTGTCACGGACAATTTTACACGTTCGCCGTCACTATCGGTCAGGATGACGACCTGCGGCTGCTCGACCTGGCTCATGGCATCCTGTGCGTTCTGCAATAAATTATGCAGGATCTGCCGCATCATGGTGGCATCCGCCTGCACTTCCGGCAACTGCTGCTGCAATATCAACTCTAACTTGATCGTCGATCCATTGTACAACCGGCTGACATCCCGGATTAAAGCATTTAAATCCAGTTTAACCAACAGCGCAGCCGGTGTCCTGGCATACTCGCTAAATTCATTGACCATATTCTTCATCGCCTGCACCTGGTTCACAATGGTGTCGGTGGATTTCAGCAGCATCTCGGCATCTTTGCTGTCCAGCTTATCATGCAATTTAAACTGCAAGCGTTCGGCCGACAACTGTATTGGCGTCAGCGGGTTTTTGATCTCATGCGCGAGTCGTCTCGCCACTTCTGCCCAGGCCGCATCGCGTTGTGCCTGCGCCATCACGGTCACATCATCAAACACCACTACCAGCCCGTGCCCTGCCCCTTCCGGCAGCCGTGTGACGCGCAACATCAGAATCTGCTTGCCGTGCTCACTCTCGATATCAATCTGGCTGGTCAGGTGCCGCTCATGGTGATCCAGCTGTAATGTCTCATCATAATGGCGCATGACGATTTCTACAAATGGGCTTAAATATAGATTTTCAGCCACAATTTCGGTAAATACCTTGTTTTTAAAGCCGACCAGCGAGATGCCCAGAATATTGGTGGCGGCCAGGTTATATACGCGCAGCTCGGCGCGTTCATTAATGGTCATCACGCCTGAGCTAAGGTGCGACAGTATGGCTTCCAGGTAAGCACGTGCAGATTCCACATGCTGGCGGCTTTGTTCGGAAGCATTTTTGGCTTCCTGCAACTGGCGCGTCATACTGTTGAATGATTTCACCAGCACACTGAGTTCATCCTTGCCGAATGAAGGTAATTGCTGTGAGTAATCTCCGCTGGCAATCAGCCGCGTGCCTTCTGCCAGTACGGTGAGCGGTTGCGCCATGCGCCGGCTCAGTGCAAACGCGATGATCAATGCGCCCAGCATGGAGAGCAACAGAATCATGGTCAGCGTCAGCATGAAAATATCTTTCAGTGACTGACGACTGTAAGACAGTGTCTGGTACTCGCGATAAACGTCCTGCACCGACTCCGCCGTATTCGATAGCGCTTTCGGCACCGGCTGCATCAGTTGCAGGATACGCACTTCCCCGATAATACCCAACGGCTCTACCGGCACCAGCACCCGCATGTACAAGCCTTTGCCGACGATGGGTTCGATCTTGCCATAAACGCCACTTCTGGCCTGGCGCAATTGTGGTACAGAGGGCAGTTCAGGCAGGAAACTGCTGGGGTCCGCGCTACTCACCGCCAGAATAGCCCCTTGCGGCGTCAATAATGCAGCATCCTGGATGCCCGCCTTTTCACGTAAATCGTTCAGTTGCGCATAGTTTGATTTGGTTGTTTGCAGGGATAAAGACACCGTCATGCCCTGCGCTTTGTCCTTCAACTCGGACAGCATGATATCCAGCGCGCGCTGGCCCAGGTTCAAGCCGCCATCCAGCGCGGATTCAACTTTTACATTGAACCAGGATTCAATCGAGCGGCTGAGGAAGTTGACCGAAACCAGATACACAATCATGCCGGGGATCAGCGCCATCAGCGCAAAGGTGACCAATAACCTGAAGTTGAGTTTGCTGCCTACCTGCTTGGATTTGGTGGTGCGATACAAGTGACGTAACTGGTAACCAATCACCCCCAGCAACAGTACGGCCAGGCCAGCATTGATGTAAAGCAGGATAATGTAATAGTCGCCACTGATGGCGGTATTGGCACTGGCAAGAGACAGCAGGTACAGGAGACCAGCTGCCAGCGTAATCGACAGAATCAGCAGATAACGCATAGTTTAGCGCACGGTCTCCTTCACCCACCAGCTGAAGGTAGGTGTGATCAGTTCCCAATCGCTCTCGCCAATGGCGTCGACCTGCAAGGCTTTCGGCAACTTGCTGGTATCCAGGTGCATTTTCAGTGCGGCGTGGTAGGACTGGTTTTTTTCCAGCACCGCGTGAGGCGCCAGGCGCCAGTCGTGGATGACGGCCAGTTCCTGCTTGGCATCAGTCAGGGTATCGAATACTTTTTGCTGCTGGGGATAATTCAGGATGTATTGCTTGGTCAGCGCATGATAAGCCAGTGTCACCTGTCGCCGTTCAGTCACGACTTCATCGTCAAACCAATATTTGAGTGGCTTCACGATCTGGAATTCGTATAAAAAACTCAAGGTCACGCCTTTGTTCAGCGCTTCTTCCAGCGCATGACCTAGCTGGATATCCATTTCCGCATCGAGCGTCCACAAGTCATCCCGCAGTACCAGTTCGGCTACTTTAATATGGGCATGGTTACCACCGGCCTGCACTGACCAGGCAGTGAAAAGCATGAAACCTAGCAGCAACCAGGATTTAATGCTTTTGCAACAACGCATAGAATAATCCGTCATGGGCGGCCACCGGCAGCAATTGTCCAGCCGCCGCATGCTCGCACGGCAAGATGGATGCATCGAACTGCACGGGCAGTCGGGTCGCATCATCATGGGAGGTTAAAAATTGCTGGATTTGCATTTCGTTTTCTTGTTGGAATACCGAACATGTCACATAAAGCAATTTACCGCCTTTTGCCAGCATTTGCCACAAATTAGATAAAATTTGCTGCTGTGCGTGTGCAAAAGTTGCCAAATCCTGAGGTCTGCGCAACCATTTCATATCCACATGCCGCCGCACGATACCGGAAGCACTGCATGGCACATCAGCCAGAATACGGTCAAAAGGCTGGCCATCAAACCAGTCAGCCGCCGCTGCATTGCCCGTGATTATTTTAGCCTTCAAATCCAGCCGTTGCAGATTCTCATTGACGCGTTTCAAACGCTCGGCTTCCACATCTAGCGAAACCAGATCCACATCGCTGGATTCCAGCACATGGCAGGTCTTGCCGCCGGGGGCGCTACAGGCATCCAGCACGCGCATCCCTGGCGCAACATCCAGCAAAGGCGCTGCCCATTGCGCACCGGCGTCCTGCACGCTAACCCAGCCCTGGTCAAAGCCCGGTAGTTTATGCACCGGCAATGGCTGATGCAGCTGAATGGCGGCGCTACCCAGATGCGTTACTGCAATACCAGCCTCTTGCAACGCCTGCAAATAGGCCTCTACGCTGGTTTTTCGGACATTGACGCGCAATGTCATCGGTGGATGCGCATTACCTACTGCAAGCATGGCTTGCCAGTCTCCCGGGTACTGCTGCTTAAGCAAGTCTATCCACCATTGCGGATAGTTCCAGGAGACTTCTTCACTTTGTGTGACGTCAGGTTGTAGAACTTCCCGCTGCCGCAAAAAATTGCGCAAAACGGCATTGACCAGGCCCTTGGCCCAGCGCTGCCCGGTTGTGCCAGCGGCTTCTACTGCCTGGTTCACCACCGTAAAATCATCATCCTGGCCATGCAATAACTGCGAGAGCGCTACCAGCAACAATCCTTCCACCCTGGTATCCGAAACCGGCTTAGGCGTCAGTGCAGCCAGGTAAGCTGCGGATTCCGCATAAAAGCGTAAGGTGAGATAGCTATAATCCTGCGCAGCCGCCTGTTGTTGTGGCGTGGCTGATTTGACTTTGCGCAATGCTTTGGGCATTGAAACTGTCAGATTGTGGCCGGCCAGGACTTCGGCGACGGCGTGGGCGGCAATTAACTGGGCGACTTGCACGGGTGGACTCTGGCAAAAAAATGCTATTTTACTTGATGCCACCAGTTTCTCAGCGGGAAACACGGTAATAAGCACGTATTAAAAATAAACACTGACTCAGTCACAATAAAAAAGGCTTTCCTAAGGAAAGCCTTTTGTCAATATAACCCCGATGATGATCAGTATTGGTTCGCCAGCGACAGTAAACGACGCACACGCTCTTCGGTCTTGGGATGCGTGCTGAACAAACCGGAGAAGTCTGCACCGGATAATGGATTAATAATCATCATCTGGCCCGTTTCCGGATGTTGCTCAGCGGTCAGGTTAGGGATCTGGTGCGCATAATTATGGATTTTCTCCAGTGCGCTCGCCAGGGCTTTGGGATCGCGGCTGATATCCGCACCCATACGGTCAGCTTCATATTCGCGCGAGCGGGAAATCGCCATCTGGATCAGGCTGGCCGCCAATGGTGCCATCACGATCATCAGGATACCCAGCATGGGGTTAGGCCTGTTTTCGCCATCTCTGTTGCCGCCACCAAACAGCATGCCGAATTGCGCAATGGCAGAAATCGCACCGGCAACGGTGGCCGACATGGTCGAAATCAGCGTATCTCGATTTTTAACGTGCGCCAACTCATGCGCCATCACACCGCGCAATTCACGCTCACTCAGGATTTGCATGATACCGGTCGTTGCTGCGACAGCTGCATTTTCAGGATTGCGTCCGGTAGCAAACGCATTCGGTTGGCTTTCGTTGATCACAAATACACGTGGCATCGGCAATTGCGCATGTTCCGCCAGCTCTTTGACCATATTGAAATAGTTCCTGAACTGGTTATTGCCATAGTTGTTTTCAGCGTTGATCTCAACGGCACCATACATCTTAAGCACGGCCTGATCGCTGAACCAGTAGGCGTAGAAGTTCATGCCGCCTGCCAGCAGTAACGCCATCAGCATGCCGCTTTGGCCACCGAATGCACCACCGACAGCGACAAACAAGGCCGTAATCGCTGCCATCAGCACAAAAGTTTTAGTCCAGTTACCTAACATTCACATTCCTTCAGTTCTTTTTTACTCTTCAACTACATGGGGGAGGCCGGCGTGTTTTTCAATGGTAAATATGCCGGATGAATAGAGCATGACATTGACTACCCGGCTGAAACGCCAATAGCTAACTAGAAGAATCGGTCGCCGATCTGCACATGCTGGCCGTGGACAAACTGCTGCGCCGTCTGCCGCTTGCCACCTGGCATTTGCAGTTCCTGTATTTCCAATGCGCCGCTGCCACAAGCAACAATCAAAGGTTGAATGTGCGCAATGGTGCCCGCCGCATGTGCTTGCGCTAGTTCAGGCACATTAGTATCACTTTGAGCAGTTTGGGCAAACCAGAGTTTGCACACCTGGTCTTTAAATTTGGCGGTAGCCACCGGGAAAGGATTAAACGCCCGTACCTGCCGGGATAACTGAACAGCAGGCTGCGTCCAGTCAATCGCAGATTCGGACTTTTCCAGCTTGTGGGCATAGGTGACAAGTGCTTCATCCTGCACTTCAGAAGCTAACTGGCCGCTGGTTTGCAGGGTGTGCATCGCTTCAACCATCAGGCGTGCGCCTTCGCGGCTGATCGCATCGTGCAGGGTTTGAGTAGTATCTGCTTCGGTGATCGGTGTGGCCCATTTGCTGATCATATTGCCTGCATCCAGCTTGGGCACTACCTCCATAATGGTGACACCGGTCTCGGTATCGCCCGCCAGGATAGCGCGATGGATAGGCGCCGCACCACGCCAGCGCGGCAGCAATGACCCATGGATGTTATAACAGCCACGCTTGGGAATATTGAGGACTGCGGTAGGAATGATCAGGCCATAGGCGGCGACGATCAGGACATCTGCATCGGTGGCTACAATCTCGGCCTGCACTTCTGCCAGTTTTAAGCTTTCCGGCTGGAACACCTGCAAACCGTATTGCAATGCCAGTTGCTTGACCGGGCTGGCCTTGAGTTGCATGCCACGCCCAGAAGGCCGGTCTGGCTGCGTAAGTACCATGACAATTTCATGTCCGGCATCCATCAGGCCCTGCAAGGCAGGCACCGCAAACTCCGGTGTCCCGGCATAAATAATCCGCATCTATCGCCCTGCCTTGTTAATAACTGTTGCGCTCGATTTCGCGCGCGTGCTTGACCATTTTGCTGCGAATCCGGTTGCGTTTCAGGGGCGAAAGATATTCCACAAATACTTTACCCTTTAAATGATCCATTTCATGCTGGATACACACGCTAAGCAAGCCATCAGCGTCCAGTTTGTAGGTTTTACCGGTGGCATCCTGCGCTTCAACGGTGATAAATTCTGCGCGCGTCACATTCTCATAAATGCCGGGCACTGACAGGCAGCCTTCTTCATAATCCTGGTGGCCGGATTCGGCAATGATTTTCGGGTTGATCAGCACCAGCAAATCGTTCTTTTCCTTGCTCAGGTCAATCACGATCAACTGGACATGCTGGTCCACCTGCGTTGCCGCCAGGCCTATGCCGGGGGCGTCATACATAGTCTCAGCCATATCCGCGACTAATTGCTGCAACGCTTGATCAAACACCTTCACCGGTTTGGCAACCGTATGCAAGCGAGGGTCCGGAAACTGCAAAATCGGAAGGAGTGCCATGCTCTGTAAATCTTTCAATCCAAAGTGTTTAACGAAAACAGGGCTAAACGCCCGTTTTTTCATCTTGATAATAACTTTAAACCCATGCTAGATTGGTCGACATTGCGCATAAAACCACGCTATGCGTGCTGCCTTTACCTAAGTACTTCATTTTAGGTGTTAAAAATCCAAGTAATACCTAATAACAGAGACGTCACATGACCAAAATTGTTCAAATTATAACCTCGCTTGCCCTGGCTTGTAGCAGCTTGTGTGCTTTTGCCGATGAAATTACCTTGCGGGCGCAACATCCTGAGCGCCATGTGGTAGTCAAAGGCGATACTTTGTGGGATATCTCGGCCAAATTTCTTAAGAATCCCTGGCAATGGCCACAGATATGGCAGATCAACCGCGACCATATTAAAAACCCGCACTGGATCTATCCAGGAGACGTGATAGTACTGGACACCAGCAGCGGCAAACCGGTACTCAGGTTAATACGCGAATCGGTCACTTTAGAACCCGGCGTGATTGTGACACCGATCAAGGCGGATGCGATACCGACCATACAGCCCAATGCCATCTTGCCGTTTTTAATCAGGCCTATCCTGGTATCTGCCGATGAGTTGAAGAATGCACCAAGGATTATCGCTGCAGAGGAAGAGCGCGAAATCCTCAGCCCGGGCACGCATATTTATGTGCAGGGTTTACCGCAAACACCGCAGCCTATCTGGGCCATCTACCGCGAAGGTGAAGCGGTCAAGGATCCTGAAAATGGTGAAATCCTGGGCATTGAAGCGCACTATCTGGGTGAAGCGAAGCTGTTACGTGAGGGGCAACCGGCAACGCTGAATATCAGCCAGGTCAAAGAAGAAATCGCTGTCAAAGATAAACTGATTGCCGTTGAAGATGAGCTGACACAGACCTACTTGCCACACGCCCCCGAAAATCAGCTGCACGGCCAGATTGCCCGCATCAGTGATGGCATCAATGAAACCGGCTCGGGCCGCGTGGTAGTGTTGAATCGCGGCGCCAATGATGGCCTAGAGCGCGGGCATGTGCTGTCTATCCTGCGCAAAGGGGCCAGTATGATAGACCCGGCGTCTGACCCGGAACATCCGGTCACCTTGAAGCTACCCGATGAACCGGTTGGCCTGGTCATGGTGTTTAAAACCTTCCCCAGACTGTCTTACGCATTAGTCATGCAGGCTTCGCAGCCTGTGCATGTGGAAGATATTGTGCGTACACCTTAAGATTCTATTTATGGACAATGCCAATCTAGACAACCTCGATGTAGCGACTGCTGGCCTGCCAAGCGCCGCTGCTGAACAGTACGCCCTGTGGATAGCACTTACGCTGGTAGAAGGGTTAGGCAGCACCACTTTATGCCAGTTGTTACTGGCATTTAAAACGCCAGACGCCATTCTCGATGCTTCATACACTGCACTGCGTGATATGGTCAGCAAAGAAGTGGCTGAAGGTATCCAACGCGCCCCGGAACATAAAGATATTGCAAAAGCGCTGGACTGGCTGGCGCAACCTGACAACCACCTGATCACCCTGGCTGACCTGCATTACCCTAAACGCTTGCTGGACACAGACCAGCCACCGCCGGTACTGTATGCCAAAGGAAACCTGCAAATTCTGAAACGCCCCTGCATGGCGATTGTCGGTAGCCGGCATGCCACCACACAGGGCGAAACCACTGCTGAAAACTTTGCCGAGAGCTTGTGCCGGGCAGGCTTTGCCGTGGTCAGCGGCCTGGCACTGGGGATTGATGGCGCTGCCCATAGAGGTGCGCTGAAAGCAGACGGTGCCACCATAGCCGTAGTCGGTACCGGCCTGGATATCGTCTACCCGGCCAAACACAAGGCCCTGGCGCACCAGATCGCCCAGCATGGCCTGCTGCTGTCGGAATATGCATTGGGCACGCCTTCTATCAACTACAACTTCCCCAGGCGTAACCGGATCATCAGCGGCTTGTCAGAAGGCTGCCTGGTGGTGGAGGCCAATGTAGACAGCGGCTCTCTGATTACCGCAAAACTGGCGATAGAACAGGGCCGTGAAGTGTTTGCGGTACCAGGCTCTATTCACTCCCCTGTCGCCAAAGGCTGCCATGCCCTGATCAAACAGGGCGCCAAGCTGGTGGAGTCGACTGAGGATATCCTGAGCGAATTGCGCCATATCCGCCTGCCTGATAGCAGCTTGTCTGTTAGCCCGAACGGGCTAACGCCCAATTGGACTAATTTACCCTCCGAAGCAAGCCCGGTATTGGCCTGCATGGGATTTGACCCTATCTTTGCCGAACAGATCGCCGCCCGCTCAGGCTTGACGCCCGGAGAAGTTTCCACCATGCTTACACTACTTGAATTAGAAGGTGTAGTCAGCCATCTCGCGAATGGACAATTCCAGAGACTGGCTTAGCCTCACACTATAGCGCTAGTGCTTGAATAGCATGTTTGAGGAGATGTGCATGTTGGAAGTATTGATATTTATTTATCAAAACTATTGGGACAAACATGAAGCTTTCGAGTTGAAAGAAACCGACGAAGCGATCATGGCCTATGAGCTGTCCCAGGCAGGGTTTAACCACCAGGATATTTTACATGCGGTCGACTGGGTCAAAGACCTGCGCCGTTCTGTAGAACATCCGCAATATCTGCAGGATCCTTCTGCACTACGTATTTTCTGCGAGATGGAACGCGACAAGATCAATGACGAGAGCCTGAATTTTCTCTGTCTATTGCAGAAAAGTGACATTATCACCGCTTACGAGCGTGACCTGATCATAGACCGTGGCATGGTGTTACCGCAGGAAACCCTGAGCATGGAAGATATACGCTGGATCACCATGATGGTGTTGTGGGATGAAAACCGGAAACAGGATTACCTGTTTGTCGAGGATGCGTTGTTCAACCCTAAAGGGCTGTCACTGCAATAATTGAGTTTCCAGAAATAAAAAAGCGCGATTGATATCGCGCTTTTTTATTTGCTACTACCGGGCTTATAACTGCCGGATAATCTGACCAATAATGCCGGCCTGGTTCAAGGTGTAAAAATGCATTTTATCGATACCAGCCTGCGACAGTTTGCCGCAAATATCAGCCACTACATCAACCCCAAATGCCCGCAATGAAGCCAGGTCATCGCCGTAAGCTTCCAGTCGCATCCTCAACCAGCGCGGGATTTCAGCGCCACACACATTAGAAAACCGCGCCAGTTGCGTGTAATTGTATATCGGCATGATGCCCGGAATAATCGGTGCGGTGATACCCAGCTTTTGCGCCGCTTCCACAAAGCGAAAATAAGCATCCACATTATAAAAATACTGCGTAATCGCAGAATCTGCACCGGCATCGATTTTACGTTTGAAGTTATCGAGGTCTTTTTGCGCAGAGCCAGCTTCCGGGTGAAATTCCGGGTAAGCTGCTACTTCGAGATGAAACCAGTCGCCGGTTTCAGCACGAATAAAACTGACCAGTTCATTGGCGTATTTAAAATCGCCTACGCTGACTTCACCGGAAGGAATATCACCGCGCAAAGTCACCAGCCGCTTGATCCCTTGGGCCTGATAGGCTTGCAACAACTCGCGAATTTCCTGTTTGCTCGAAGAGATACAGGAAATATGCGGTGCCGCCTCAGAGCCTTCACCCTGGATTTCCACCACCGTATCCATGGTGCGGTCGCGGGTAGAACCACCCGCGCCAAACGTCACTGAGAAGAATTCCGGGTAGAATTCCGCCAGTTGCGCACGTGCTTGCCGCAAGTTAGTGATGCCTTCCGCCGTTTTTGGCGGAAAAAACTCAAAACTGAAAGAAGTTTTATTATTCACTTGTTTAATCTTTATCTATGGCAGGCTTCGCTTTCCAGCCTATGAGTCTTTGCCGGTTAGTCATTATCAGGGACGATCGAACTCAGTACCCCGGAAATGACGCTGTAGACCAAAGCACCAATCACCCCTATGAGGATTGAGCTCACCGAAAAACCTTGCAGATAATTACCCACCAGCCAGAACAACACGCCGTTAATCACCAGGATAAACAAACCCAGCGTCAGCAGGGTAATCGGCAAAGTCAGCAATACCAGTAACGGTTTGATCAAAATGTTGACCAGGCCAATCACCAAGGCGGCAATCAGTGCAGCTGTAAAATTAGCGACATGAATGCCAGGCACTAGGTAAGCCACCGCCATTAAAGCCAACGCGTTCAATACCCACACAATCAGTAACTTAAACATTACACCCTCCTGTCGTCATTAGATTGAGGAAGAGTGTACACCGAAACTTCCGCCAGGACACCTGACGGAAGTCGCGGGTTAAGCGCACAGGATGTGTATCTGCCGAGTTAGTATCTGTAATGATCAGGCTTGTAAGGACCGTTCTTGCTCACGCCGATGTAGGACGCTTGCGTATCTGTCAATTCAGTCAGCTGTGCATTGAGTTTCCTCAATTGCAGTACAGCTACTTTTTCATCCAGGTGTTTAGGCAAGGTATATACGCCGACCGGGTAATTAGCGGTTTGTGTAAACAACTCGATTTGCGC
>DATHWT010000128.1:0-7572 GCA_035460345.1 Methylophilus sp.
GATACCTGCATTCAATTTGTTGAAGGTATTGGGCAAATCATTCACCAGGTGCAGGCAGAACGTGGCGCCAGCTGCCTTTACCTCGCCTCTGCCGGCAAACGTTTTGCGCCGGAACGCGCGGACATCATCACACAAAACCAGACGACCGAAGCTGGTTTCAGGCAGGCCCTGCAACAGCATTTACACCTGGACCTGTTAACCGATGCCAGGCAGCTGACACTGATTTCGTGGATATTGCTGGGCTTTGACCAGCTGGTTTCTTTACGCCACCAGGTGACCTTGCAAAAAATCTCGTTCGCAGATTGCATAGAATCCTACAGCCGCCTGATCAGCAGCCTGATCGCGCTGATTTTCGAAATCTCTGACAGCTCGGTTAACAGCAAGATTTCCACCTGCCTGCTCACCCTGTATAACCTGGTGCAAACCAAGGAGTTTGCGGGGCAGGAACGCGCAGTCGGGTCTTATATCTTTGGTTCCGGCAGTCTGCAACTGGCGCACCAGCACCGTTTGCTGGAACTGATCGCCCAGCAGGACCGCCACACAGAACTATTCTGCCAGTTTGGCAATGACGAGTTACGTGCCTCGTGGAATACCCTGCAGGTTTCCAGCCTTTTCCGGCAGCATCAGCAGTTGCGTACCAAACTCACCACCGCCAAAGACCAGCAGCCATTGAAACCCAGCGATGCGGATATCTGGTTCGACTTATGTTCACAAAAGCAGGCTGGCATCTGGCAACTGCAATGTGAGCTGATCCAGAAGATGCACGACATGCTGAAGGTGCTCGCCCACAAGGCCAAACATGACCTGGAATATACCCAGGAATACTTGCAGGCCATTACCGCTAAAGCCTCACCCAATACCACGCTGGATGGCACTTTCTTTAATCTCTCCATCCCGGTCGAAAGTGCGTTGAGTTTCCATGCGCACGATAGCGCACAAGCTTACCCTATGGCATCCATGATCAGCCTGTTACAGCAGCAATCGCGGCAGATTGCTGACATGGAAGGCGAATTGTCGGATACCCGCAAAGCGCTGTCAGAACGCAAGCAGATTGAACGTGCCAAGGGCCTGTTGATGAGCAAGCTGGGCATTGATGAAATGGAAGCGTACAAGACCTTGCGCAACCTCGCCATGGAGCAAAAACGCAAGATCATTGATGTCGCTGAAAACATCCTGACCCAGCAAAAACTCCCCTCCTGACTGCTACATTTGATGGTGCATGCGCACTGAATAAGTGCGATGCATATTGCTTAAAACCGCTCTCTCCCGCCCTTGCAGCGGGTTTTTCTTTCTGAATCCATCACTTTTACCGCATTTTTCGCAGTTGGCATACCGCTTGCTAGATGACACTCAAGCACCACGGAAACGGGTGCCATTGTCAACGGCGATAATGGCTCTGCTATATGACGGGGGTGTGAAGTTTAATCAATGGATTTCTAGGACAAAGGCGTCCTGATGGTATCGCGAAAGCAATGCCATCAGGACGCCTTTTTTGTTTTTCATTTTCCATATTCATTTATTTTCTAGGGAGCAGAAATGAGCAGTTCCGATAAAAAAGACCTGGTACAACCCGCAACACAGCCTCAGCCCGAATCAGTGGATAGCCAGCGCCGTCATTTCTTTATGCATACACTGGCCGGCGCATTTGGTGCTGCCGCCATGATGAACATGGTGCCGTCTGCCATCCGCAGCCAGGCCTGGGCGGCTGGTTCAGATGCGCCTGAAATCACCGAAGTCAAAGTCGGCTTTATCCCCCTCACCGACTGTGCGCCTATCATTGTGGCCGCACAAATGGGCTTCGATAAAAAATACGGCATTAAGATTGTGCCTTCGAAAGAGGCTTCATGGGCCGGTGTACGCGACAAGCTGGTCAATGGTGAACTGCATGCGGCGCATGTGCTGTATGGCCTGCTCTACGGCGTACAACTCGGCATAGGGGGTCAGCAAAAAGACATGAACCTGTTGATGACGCTCAACAACAACGGCCAGGGCATCACCCTCGCCAACCAGCTCAAGGAAAAAGGTGCCACCACCGGTGCCACCCTGAAACGCTTGCTGGATAACGAAAACCGTGACTTTACCTTTGCGCAGACTTTCCCTACCGGCACCCACGCCATGTGGCTGTATTACTGGCTGGCGACTTACGGCATCAATCCGATGCAGGACGTAAAAACGATTGTCGTGCCACCACCGCAAATGGTCGCCAATATGCGCATCGGCAATATGGACAGCTACTGCGTGGGTGAACCATGGAACGCACGTGCCATTTACGACAAGATCGGCTTTACCGCAGCGACCTCGCAGGATATCTGGGTCGATCATCCGGAAAAAGCCCTGGGCACTACCGCCGACTTTGTCGCCAAACACCCGAATACTGCACTGGCATTGACCAAGGCCATCCTTGAAGCCTGCCGCTATATCGATGCAACCAAAAACCGCCCTGAAGTCGCCAAACTGATTGCCGGTAAAGCCTATGTCAATGCGCCGGAAGAAGTGATTGAAGGCCGCTTCCTCGGCCATTACGACAATGGTATCGGCAAGAAATGGGAAGACCCTAACTACATGAAGTTCTTCAACGACGGCAAGGTCAATTTCCCTTACCTGTCAGACGGCATGTGGTTCCTGACCCAGCACAAACGCTGGGGTTTACTGAAGTCTGACCCTGACTACCTGGCTGTGGCGAAAAAAGTGAACCGGATTGATATCTACACCGAAGCCGCCAAGGCGCTGGGCATTAACGTCCCTGCAGACCCTATGCGCAGCAGCAAGCTGATTGATGGCGTGGTCTGGGATGGTAAAGACCCGAAAGCCTATGCCAGCAGCTTCAAGGTTAAAGCTTAATTCTTTATAGGAGAGTCACCATGAGTGTCGTCAGCTTTAACAAGGAAAAAATGATACAGACCAGCGAGGACGCTGTACAAGCAGCGCCTGCACAACCCGTTGTTGCTGTGGTTATCCCTCTCTCGACCACAGCTGCAGTAGCCACTCCGCCGTTGCAGCGGCGGAGCGCATGGGCGGCAACCACCAAACGTGTGTTTGAATGGTTGTTGCCGCCTGTGATTGGCTTACTGGTATTCGGTGCCATCTGGGCCACTGTGGCAGCCCTGACGCAAGGTTTGCCTGGCCCGGTGAAAACCTGGCAGTCGGCAGTCGAGCTGTTCAGTGACCCGTTTTATATCAACAACCCAAACGACATGGGCATAGGCTGGAACATCCTCAGCTCGCTCAAACGCGTGGCGACCGGTTTTGCCCTTGCTGCGATTGTCGGTATCCCCATGGGCTTTGTGATTGGCCGTTACGCATTCATGTCGCGCATGGCAGCACCTATCATCAGCCTGCTGAAACCGGTATCGCCCCTGGCCTGGTTACCGATTGGTTTGCTGGTATTCAAAGCGGCTGACCCTGCTGCGATCTGGGTGATTTTCATCACCGCAGTGTGGCCGATGATCATCAACACCGCAGTTGGCGTCAGCAAAGTGCCGCAGGATTATATGAACGTAGCCAAAGTGCTCAACCTGTCGGAATGGAAAGTGGTCACCAAAATCCTGTTGCCTTACGTGATGCCATACATGATGACTGGTGTACGCCTGTCTATCGGTGCCGCCTGGCTGGTGATCGTGGCGGCAGAAATGCTGACCGGCGGCTTGGGCATAGGCTTCTGGGTGTGGGATGAATGGAACAACCTGAATGTGGAACATATCATCATCGCCATTTTTATCGTCGGTATCGTCGGCCTGCTACTGGAACAGTTGCTGGTGCTGGCAGCAAAACGCTACAGCTACGAATAAGCCACAAGAATAAACCCATAAAGGAATTCATGATGACAACCGCAATGCAAGACCGTTATGTCCTGATCGAAAACGTCAATATGACGTTTCAAACCAAAAAAGGCAGCTTCCAGGCCCTGAAAGACATCAACCTCGATATCCGTGAAGGCGAATTTATCTCCATTATCGGCCACTCCGGTTGCGGCAAATCCACCGTGCTCAACCTGATTGCCGGGCTGCTGCAACCGACTGATGGCTACCTGTTCTGTGCCGGGCGTGAAATCGCCAAGCCCGGCCCGGACCGTGCAGTGGTGTTTCAGAACCACTCCTTGCTGCCATGGCTGACCTGTTTTGAGAACGTTTATCTGGCCGTAGAGCGTGTATTTGCAGATACCGAAAGCACATCGCAACTGGCTGACCGCACCCGCGCAGCGCTGGAACTGGTGGGCTTGAGTCATGCTATCGACAAACGCCCGAATGAAATCTCCGGCGGCATGAAACAGCGTGTGGGCATCGCCCGCGCCCTGTCCATGGAACCAAAAGTGCTATTGCTGGATGAACCATTTGGTGCGCTGGATGCACTGACCCGCGCCGGCTTGCAGGATGAGCTGATGAACATCATGGCGCGTTCGGGTTGTACTGCGGTCATGGTCACCCACGATGTAGATGAAGCGGTGTTGCTGTCTGACCGCATCGTCATGATGACTAACGGCCCGGCAGCCACCATAGGCGAAATCCTGACAGTGGATCTACCGCGTCCGCGTCACCGGCTGGCGCTGGTGGAGGACCCCGCCTATACGCATCTGCGCAGTGAAGTATTGAAGTTTTTATATGAAAGACACGCCAAAAAGGCGGCATAAATAAAAGTGGTGCTGACGGGCGGCAACCCGACAGCACCGCATACCTCATCGAAGTATGGTTACCCACTTAAGCAAAGGAGCAACAACATGAAAGCTAACTCTTACCAACGATTGCGTCAAGCCTCAGTTGCAGTTTTGATGGCCGCACTAAGTATGCAAGTGGTTGCTGAAGAAGAAGTTTTACCTGAATACACATTTATGGATGCCATTAAAACCGGCAAGAATATGACCAGTTTCAGATTACGTTACGAGTTTGTGGACCAGGATGGCTTGCAGCCAGGTACTTTTAGCAATGCTGCCAATACGCCTAACCCGACCGCAACCCGCGAACTGAAAGATGCCAACGCCCTGACCCTGCGCAGCCTGATCGGCTGGCAGACCGCGCCATACCATAACTGGAGCTTTGCCGCGCAGCTGATCAATGTCAGCCAGTTAACGGATGACTTCAACGATGGCACCAATGGCTACCGTATCAATGGCGCCTCCAATAACAATGGCAAAATCGAATATGCCAAAGTGGTAGACCCTGACCATACCGATATCAACCAGCTGTATGTGGACTGGACCGGGATCAAGAACACCCGTGTGCGTGCCGGCCGCCAGCAGGTCAACCTGGATAACGTGCGTTTTATCGGCGACATTGCTTTCCGCCAGGTGATGCAGGTATTTGATGGTGTTTCCGTATTCAATAAAACCATCCCGGATACAGAGCTGTTTGTCGCGCACTTTGACAAAGTGAACCAGATCTTCACTTCCGAGCGCAGCGGCAACCTGGAAGTGGTGAATGCACGTTACCGTATTTCGCCGACCGAGTTTTTAGTCGGTTATGGCTATTTCAGCAACTTTGAGAATCTGGGCCTGGGCAATGCCTGGTTTGGTGCCGGTGGCGCTAACCTGCTGGCTGACCAGTCGAACAAAACCATAGGCATCCGCCTGGATGGCACGCATATCTTCACGCCTAACTACCGCGCGCATTACACCGCCGAATACGCCAAACAGTCGGACTATAAAGATGGCGATAGCCGCATTGATGCGCACTATTACAAACTGGGCGGCGGTTTTGGCATAGACAACTTCAACCTGCGCCTGGACCAGGAACTGCTTTCCAGCAATAACAACACCTATGCTTTCCAGACGCCGTTTGGCACCAACCACCTGTTCCAGGGCTGGGTAGACAAATTCCTGGTCACGCCACGCGCGGGTATCAAGGACAGCTTTGTGACAGCCACCTACCGTTACGGTGACTTTGTGTTTTTTGCCGATTACCACCTGCTGGATGCCGACGAAGATTTTTTCACCGTCAATGGCGGCGCTACCCGCACCGGCAACCGCTATGGTACGGAGTGGAACGCCGCCGTGACCTGGAACGTGGACAAGCACTGGATGACCAAATTTGAATATGGCAAATACAGCGAAAGCGACGAATTTGCCGCCACTGCCAACACCACCAGCAATGCTGCAGGTATCCGTGGCCGTTATCACGATACCGAGAAATTATGGCTCACTGCCATGTACACCTTTTGATTGTTTTAATGTAAGGAAAAAGTGATGACTACAGCCGGAAAAGTTTATTTAGTAGGTGCCGGACCTGGTGACCCAGACCTGATCACGCTCAAGGCCATCAAAGCCTTGCAGCAATCAGAAGTGGTACTGGTGGATGACCTGGTCAACCCGGACCTGCTCACGCATTGCCCGCAGGCACGTATCGTGCATGTGGGTAAGCGTGGCGGCTGCAAGTCTACCCCGCAACCCTTTATCAACCGCATGCTGATCGCACTGGCCGAGCAAGGGCAAGTCGTGGTACGCCTCAAAGGCGGTGACCCGTTTGTGTTTGGCCGTGGCGGTGAAGAAATGCTGGCTTTGCGCGCAGCAGGCATTGCCTATGAGGTGATTCCCGGCATGACCAGTGGCCTAAGTGCTTGCGCCAGCATGGACGTACCGGCCACCCATAGAGGCCTTAACCATGGCGTCACTTTGGTGACCGGCCATACACAGGATGGCGGGCCATTACCCTGGCGCGCACTGGTAGAAAGCAATACCACGCTGGTGATTTATATGGGGATGCAGCACCTGGCCGATATCAGCCGTGAACTGATTGCCGCTGGCATGTCACCCGCCATGCCATGCATGGTGGTTGAAAGCGCCACACGCGAAGATGAGCGTGCGCTGGTCAGCACCATTGAAGCCATGCCTCTGTATAGCCACCAGCACCAGATGAAAAGCCCGGCCATGATCGTGGTCGGTGAAGTGGTGAAAATGGCCAATAGCGCTAAAACATTGCAGGCGCTGGAACAGTTTGACTATTTACAGGCCGTGAATGCCAATTAAAAAAAGAATGGATTGGTATTTGCGTCGAGAGACATCAGGCAAATAAGCGCAGATACCAGCCACAGATATGCTATTTTGAATTAACCGGAGATAAACATGAAAAAGAGTTTTTGGGAGGTAGGCCACAAGCCTACGCTGTTTTCAGCGTTCTTTTATTTTGACCTGAGTTTTATGGTGTGGGTCATGCTCGGGCCGCTGGCCGTGCAGATTGCTGCCGACCTGCAATTAAACCCGGCGCAAAAAGGCCTGATGGTCGCCACCCCGGTATTGACCGGTGCGCTGTTACGCATAGTGATGGGCGTGCTGGTAGACCAGCTCAAGCCCAAAAAGGCAGGACTGATCGGCCAGGTGATTGTACTGGCTGCCCTGCTCACCGCCTGGTTGCATGGTGTGCATACTTACCAGCAAGCCTTGTTGCTGGGCGTGTTTCTCGGCTTTGCCGGTGCCGCATTTGCAGTGGCATTGCCACTTGCTTCCCGCTGGTATCCGCCTGAGCATCAGGGGACAGCTTTGGGTATTGCTGGCGCGGGTAACTCCGGTACGGCATTGGCAGCCTTGTTTGCGCCTGGCCTGGCCGTGGCATTTGGCTGGAACAATGTGTTTGGCCTGGCACTGAT
>DATHWT010000129.1:0-8696 GCA_035460345.1 Methylophilus sp.
TCAACAGCAGGAGCCTCTTCAGCTGGTTTTTCACCACAAGCGGTCAAAGCCAGAGCCAACAATGCAGCCAACAATGCAGAACGTGTCATCTTTATTTCCTTAGTATGTATGAGCAAAATTTTGTGTACGGCACAATTCTCAATGCAAGAACCCGCCGAGTGGAAAAATTGTATCAGTAATTTATTAAAAAAAGAATGTAAGTGCAATTAAAAACACAGGATTTTTTTGCATAAGAACAACAACTCTGCTTTTTTTGACAAAAATAGGCCATAAATGGTTCAAATCGGCCTCACCAAGCTCACATTGAAGCCAAATGCAGGTAGCCCAGCAGGTACATGTCATGCAACCATGGCACTAAATAGGTTGCACTTTCATCCTGAAAAAACGATGCATTCAATTGCCGCTGGTTAGCCAAGCTATTGAGTAAACCCTCAGCGTCCCCATCCAAATGCACAACTTCACCATTGATAAAATACTGCCCTTGCCAATGCAGCATTTGTGTTTGCAGGTCTAGAGTAACACCTTTCTCGCGAACCGCAGCGGTAAACTTCGCCAGGCTCAGCTTTCGGTTCGGCGTAAACAACACATAAGGTTTGGGCTCAGTGAAATAACGCGCCAGGAAAGGCCCCAATGCTTCGGGCTGCCAGGTCAGGCGTTGCAGCATACCTCTAACCCGCTCCACCATTGCCTGGTCTATCGCCGCAGCATCGGAGACAGGCTGTAGTTCAGGGTCCTGGTACATCTCGTCAGGCAAACTCTCTTGCCTGCAGGCATCCAGAAATTCAACAGCCATTTCTCTCGCCGCCGGTGCGCGAAAGCCTATGGAATAAGTCATACAGTTATCATCTTCAGCCACACCCCAGTGGGCAACGCTGGGGGGCAGGTACAGCATATCGCCAGGCTCCAGCACCCACTCCTGCTCACTGACAAAATGTGAAAGGATACGCAAAGGGGCATCCGCAATCAGACGCAAGTCATCTTGCTGGCTGATTGCCCAGCGGCGCTTGCCTGCCCCTTGCAACAGGAACACATCATAACTGTCTATATGCGGCCCAACGCCGCCGCCGGCCGGTGCATAGCTGGCCATGACATCGTCCAGCCTGGCGGTAGGGATAAAATTAAAGTGATTCAGCAAGGCCTGTGCTTCGGGCAACAGGTGGTTCAAACCTTGCACCAGTAGCGTCCAGTGTTGCGGTGGTAGCGCTGAAAAATCATCTTCGTCAAAAGGGCCTTGCGTGACTTGCCAGCCAGCCCCTTCCTGCGCCTGGACAGGGTCAAACTGTATCAGGCGTGACGGCACCTCTGTTTCGCAGGCCAAGCCAGCCAGCTCATCTGGTGTCAGCAAGCCTTTGAAACCGGGTATCGCGCCACGGATCAGCAATGGTTTTTTTTGCCAGTATTCGGCCATGAATTGCGCCGGGGTCAGGCCATTGAGTAAAGTCAGAGCTTGTTGCATGAATAATGTTTATCTAAAAGGGAGGAAAGGCGTGGTGGTAATGCTTTGCGTTAGCCGCGAAATAAAGCGCTGGGACTTTTCCGCCAGCATCAAGGCCAGTAAATCAGTCCGCGCAATCAGTTTGGTGAACTCGCGTTCAAAACTCAGGTTCTGGCCATCCGCCTGTATGCTGTTGGTCAGCAGCAATAGCTCACCTCGTGCGCTTTTTGCGGTGCCCAGCTTCCAGACGGCGATTTCTACATTACGCGCGGCATTGTACAAGTTTTGCGGCTCTATGCTATCCATGATGAAGAACGCAGATTTATTGCCGTGCGCACGGTATAGCATAGATTGTATGCCAACAACCAACGCCAGCACGCGATCGCCACTAAATTGAGGATTTAACGCAAGTTTAATCGCCGCCGTATCCTGCGCGCCGCCCAGCGCCTCAAACTTCCACTGATGCGTAGCCACCTGGTCAAATACCTGGGTAGCAATCTGGTCCGGCGAGCCTAATCCAGATTTGTGTGCTTCGGCAGGGTTTTTTTTGTATAACTTGAGCATCAGCAGGCGCAAACTGGACTCATTCTCGGCATATTCAATATCCGCCAGCCGGTCACTATCACTTTTCACTAACTGATGCAGGGCATTGCGGTCCTGCCGGATCGGCAGTGGCTTGCCATTCGGCGAATCCACATAGCCGCCACTCGGGTTTGTGCTACAGGCTGCAAGCAACAATATGCTTATCCAGCTGCAGACCCGCCACTTCATGCCACAAGCACCCTTTGCGCTGGAAAGACAATACTGAAACGGCTGCCTTCACCCGGGGCACTTTCAACTTTCAGGATAGCTTGATGATGATGCAGGATATGCTTCACAATCGACAGGCCAAGGCCGGTGCCGCCGGTATCACGACTACGCCCGCTGTCCACCCGGTAAAAGCGTTCAGTCAGCCTGGGCAAGTGCTGAGACTCAATCCCTATGCCGGTATCCTGCACACTGAATATCACCTGTTCATCCTGCATCTGCCAGAAAATATCTATCTTGCCATTTTCCGGCGTATAACGCACAGCATTACTGGTCAGGTTGCTCATAGCGCTAAGCAATTCATTATAGCTGCCGCGAATATTCACTTTGGCGTCCATATGTAAGGTAATGGTGTGCTCGCCCTGGCTCAGCGCTTTGGCATCTTTAAGCAACTGGTTAAGCAGAGGTTCCATCGCAATATCGGTTTCATCCTTCAGCGTGACATTATTTTCAAGGCTGGACAATGTCAGCAAGTCCTCAATAATGCGCCGCATACGAGTAGTTTGCGCTTGCATCATGTCGAAATAGGGTTGAATGTCAGGCGAGACTTCGCCTTGCATATCGCTGATGGTTTCCAGGAAACCGCCCACCACGGTCAATGGTGTGCGTAATTCATGCGACACATTGGCAATAAAATCCCTGCGCATGATTTCTGTTTTTTCAATGGCCGAGATATCGCGGCAAATCAGTAAGCGCTGCTTGCTGGCAAAAGGAATGATCTGCAATTCCAGGGAGACATCCGGGCTGCGCCAGGATTTGAGTTTTAGCGGTTCGCTGTAATCCTCGCTCTGTAGATACTGCACAAACTCCGCCTGGCGCAGTAAATAATAGATAGGCTGATTTTCGTCATGCTGGCGCTTGAGGCCCAAGCGTTGTACCGCCGGTTCATTAAACCATTCGATTTCGTTGCGGTGATTAAGCACAACCACGCCATCCGGCAATGCACTGGTCGCGTGGCGTAATCTTTCCAGTGTGCTGCTTAGCTGGCTCTGGCTACGCGAGTGCCTGCGCATTTCCTGGTAGAGGTTGGCAAAGATGTCTTCCCAGACGCCTTTGCCATTGGGCATGAAATTAAGGCCGGGTTTTAATGACCATTGATATAGTCGATGCATCCAGTAAAGATGCCCGGCCAGATAGGCAATAACGCCCAATGTGTAAACCAGCCAGGCAGTTTCCGCACTGGTCGCCCAACCGACAATCAGGCAGCAGAACGCCCAGAAAACCAGTAGCCAGAACGCTTTCCAACGAATATCTTGCACAGGCAACACCCAAAATACAGATGGCTGGGATTATACGACACATCCGGGGCAGGATTGTGACGCGACCGCGAAGGCATGGATTACTCCGCAGTCACGGGCGCGCTTTTGGCATACGGCTTGGCCAGTGGTTCGCCGACGAACAAGCCTTGCATCGGCCATTTAACGCTTTTCCAGTATGACTCGATCAGGGTTTCGCCTGCCAGGTAATGCGCCATCACCACTTGCGGATTAGGAAATTTTTGCCAGTAATTACATGGCTCCGACACCGTGCCATAACTGCCGGTGACGCCAGCATCCAGCCAGCGCGTGGCAGGCATCTGGTAACTGCTGGTCAGCATGCCGCCGGTGGAAGTCAGATGATCAGCGATGGCGCCTGGCAGGTAACTATTGGTCAGCAGGTAGTCAACGTTTGCCTGGCCGGTAAAATAAAACATGACTGCCTGGGCCTTCTCAAGTGCTTCCTGATTTAGCGTATGTAACGTTAACCGTTTGGATTTGACGGTCATGCCATCCGGCGGGAAAAACGGCTCGCGTGGCTTGGAGCGGGCAGCATCTTTTGTTTTAAGGAAATAGCCATTGCCTTCATTCAGGCTGAATTCACTCAATGTACCGCGATCGATCAATGCTTTTGCAGCATCAACACTGGTAATCGGCAGCAACATGGACAGGCGTATATGATGGTCTGCCCAGGGGCGCAGTGACGTACTATTAAAATAAGGACTATCGCGGCCAGGATCACAGGTTTTTTTGCACTGCTCCATATCCAGGCCCAAGGTAAGCGCGCCAGTCAGACTGTTGCACTGCACGGCAAACGGTGTTTTCCATACCAGCAAAAGCACCTGCTGGCTTCCCAGCTTGGCTTCTATCTGGCTTTTCAATGACTCAAATTCCGCGACAGAGAGGACATCTTTGGTTAGCCGTGGCAGCTCCACGCCTATCAGGTTTTCAGCAGGCACCTGGCGCGCCTGCAAATAATAACGGGCAACTTCCTCACTAAGTGCATCATTCACATTGTAGATAACCGCGACATCATCGGGCTTTAGTAAAGATGGCCTGGGACGTAACTGCCGGCTGATATCCGCTGCCCCTGCCAGAACTTCATTCACTATTGATACACAAAGCAAACACAGCCCAAGACTGAAAACACCCATTTTTCTATTAAAACGCATTAATACCAGCCACTCCATTGATGGTTATAAATATACAGCTCAGGCAAAACAAACCGCGTAAAATTCAATCATATCCCAGATTACGTTGGGTATCAGAGACATTGATTTAAGGAGATACATGCAATGACTACTTCTCAAACCATTTTGATTACCGGCGCTAACCGGGGTATCGGGCTCGAATACGTGAGGCAATATGCGCAGCAAGGGCATACGGTGTATGCGACCGTACGTGATGTTGCCAGCGCGGATGAACTGCAATCGCTGGGGGCAAGGCATGCACAAGTGCATGTACTGTCACTGGATGTTGCGGATATCGCCGCCATCCGCGCCCTGTCAACACAACTATCCGAAGTGACCATTGATATCCTGATTAGTAATGCCGGCATTTACCCGCCCAGCCGTTTAGGCACAACCGAGCCGCAAGCATGGCTGCACGCTTTCCAGGTCAACACGCTCACAACCTACTATCTGGCAGAAGCGTTCCTGACTCATTTGCAACGCGCCACGCAAGGTAAAGTGATAGCGATGACGAGCAAAATGGGCAGTATTGCTGATAATGGCAGTGGCGGTGAATACATCTACCGCAGTACGAAAACGGCCCTCAACATGGTGGTGAAAAGCCTGGCGCTTGACCTGCAACCGTTCAACATTGCCGTTGCTTTGCTACACCCGGGCTGGGTGCGCACCGATATGGGCGGCCCGAATGGATTGATCACTACCGAAACCAGCGTGGCAGGGTTGCGTCAAGTGATCGATAACCTCAGCCTGGCACAATCGGGTGAATTTATTGCCTATGACGGCAAGCCTGTGCCATGGTAATTATGATGCAGACTCGTCATTGATTGATTCCGGCATGACTTTGTAAGGACTGCGCTCTTCCAACTCATTCACATAATGCTGCATAGCAGTTTCTTCCCTGGCTAAAAAACGCGCAACGCTCTGGTGGAAATCTTCGTGCGTTAACCAGTGATAGGAACAAGTCGCGTAAGGCACAAAACCACGCGCCAGTTTATGCACCCCTTGAGCGCCGCCCTCAAAATAGCGTATGCCTTGCGCTATGCAAAAAGCCTGTGGTTGGTAATAACACAATTCAAAATGCAGGCAGGAAATATCACGAAGACTACCCCAGTAGCGGCCATAAAGTGAGTCTTGCCCCAGGATACACAAACTTGCGGCGATATCCTCTCCTGCATGCGTCGCAATAAACAGCAACACATTGTCAGACATGTCGCGGGCAATGTATTCAAAGAATGCCTTGGTCAAATACGGTTGGCTGCCATGCCTGTGATAGGTATTGCTATAGCATTGATAAAACAACGCCAGTTCATCCGCCGTGAGTTGATGCCCGTTAACCACCCGGCATGACACGCCTTGTTGCGTGACTTTGTTTCTTTCCTGGCGGATTTTTTTACGCTTGTCCCGACTGAGCACAGCCATAAAGGCTTCCCAATCCGCGTATTTTTGGTTCTCCCAGCGAAACTGTACGCCATCGCGACGTAGCCATTCTCCCGTTGCACAATGCGCTGCAGACAAGGCGTCTGGAAACAAAACATGCGTGCCTGACAATCCATGTTGCTCACACAAAGTACGCATTTCCTGCAGAATCGCTGCGGCAAGCTGCTCAGGCTCGGCATAGTCAGGGTGTAGCAGTAAGCGCGGCCCGCTCACCGGTGAAAAGGGAATGGCGACAATCAGCTTGGGGTAATAGGTCCCTCCAGCCTGCTCATAAGCATCTGCCCAGGACCAGTCAAACACATACTCCCCATAGGAATGCGTTTTAATGTAGCAAGGTGCGGCAGCGACCAGTTGTTCGCCCTGGTAAACCGTCAGGTGATAGGGAACCCAACCACTCTGCTGGTCAACCGAAGCCGAGGTTTCAAACGCATGCAAAAACCTGTAATCCAGCATCGGGTGTTGCCCGGCCAGGGCTTGCCAGGCGGCAGGGGAAATATCCTGCAGTCCGCGGGACCAGTTAAAAGATAATTGGCTGAGAGGCATGATGAATTTATACCATGCTATATGGATATATGGTGAGTCTATGCAAGGTCAGTGGAAGATTGCCAATCTCTGCCATGCCAGTAGTGCATCTCTGCACTACTGGCATGGCGCAAAAACAATCAGCTAGGGCGCTTGCGGATACCAGAAGCTTCTTTACCGGAAGAGTTTACAGAACTGCTGGCAGGAATAACGGATGGATTGGATTTTGACTTGTTTTTGAGTTTGGCATCGATATCGGCATCGGCCGCTGCTGCTTGTTGCGCTTCAGTTTTGGATTCTGCCTCGCGCTGGCGCTCTGTCATTTTTGCATAGGCGCTTTCAAGCTCTTCCAGGGTGATGACACCATCGCCGTCGAGATCGACATAAGAGAAATGTCGTGCCACCTGCGGCAGACACAGTGTCGCTTCTTCCCTGTCCAGCGTTTCATCATTATCCCGGTTACATTCATTAAAGCGCTGCGAAATGCTGTCATGCATGGCTTTACGCTTTTGTAACATCAATTGATGGTCGGGATCGGTATTACGGGCATACTCTGTAAGCGCCTTGCGCAAGCGCGCACGGTCTTCAGGGCTGAAGTTATGTTCCAGGGTTTTGGTTAATCCGGACTCTTCGTTGTCGATGACACGGTTATCTGTTAACCGGATAGGCAACTTAAGATCGGCAAAGGCAGGCAATGCTAGCAACATGGTCGTTGTTAGCAAAAAAACCTCATTTAAATGTTTTATCGCTCTAAACATCCACACCTATACATAACATCGTATCTCTAATCGGTGACCCAAGCTGCGCTCGGGTCAATAAAGATCACTTGGAAAAATGCCGGCTGACTGCAAAAAAGTCAGGCTGCATACCATAACGCAACAGTAGCAAGCACATCAACAGTTTTAACACAAAATAGCGCTTTTCAAGCCACCGTTCAGTGTAAACCGGCACTCATGATGCCTAAGGATTGTAAATGTAATATTTCATTGCAATCGCTATTTGTAACCAATTTGTAACCGACCCATTTCATGCTCGATGCAGCTTGGAGTATAATGCAAGCTAATAAGTTTAGTCCCCCCAGCCGTTTTATCATCAGGTGTCATGGCACCGTTATTTCGGCTTAACGCGTTAACCAAGACGCCAGTTTTAGTGTGAAGGTTCGTATGGCAGAACAGTTTAAAAAAATCTTGATGGTCGATGACGACTTGCGTATGCGCGAACTTTTACAGCGTTACCTGACAGAACAAGGTTTCAATATCAAATCAGTGTCTGATGGCAAGGAACTGGACAAGGCCATGGCTGCCGAGAGCTTTGATTTACTGATTCTCGATTTAATGCTGCCTGGAGAAGATGGCCTGGCCATTTGCCGCCGCTTGCGTGGTGCCAACCATGTCACACCTATCATCATGCTGACCGCGCGTGGCGATGAAGTAGATCGTATTGTCGGCCTGGAAATGGGCGCGGATGACTATTTGCCTAAACCGTTTAATCCCCGTGAATTGCTGGCCCGCATCAACGCCGTATTGCGTCGCCATGAAATCACGCCAAAACTGGCGGCTGAAGATAAAAATGCTGCCTTCCAGTTTGGCGAATTTGTGTTTGATATCAACACTCGCAGCCTGAGTAAAAACGGGTCCCAGATCACGATTACCAGCGGTGAATTCACCTTGTTAAAAGTGTTCACCGAGCATCCGCGCCAGCCACTTTCACGTGACAGGCTGATGCAACTGGCGCGTGGCCGCGAACTGGATGTATTTGACCGCAGCATCGATGTTCAGGTGTCACGCCTGCGCCGTATTATTGAACCAGATCCCGCGCACCCACGTTACCTGCAGACCATGTGGGGTTTTGGCTATGTGTTTATCCCTGATGGCGAATCCCCGCAGTAACGCGCCGCATCGCAAACCATAGCTCTCGTGCGCCTACTGCCCCGCAGACTGCTCTCCCGTATCATGTTACTGATTGCCATTCTATTGGCAATCAGCATCTATACTTCGCTCAAAATTTTTGATTACTTTGATCGCGAACCGCGCGCCACGGCCGCTGCTT
>DATHWT010000130.1:0-4922 GCA_035460345.1 Methylophilus sp.
CGAAGTGGCCGTGTTGCGTCCGCCAAAATGGAACCGTTTCCCGAATAGCTTCAGCCATATTTTTGCCGGTGGCTACTCGGCCGGTTACTACAGCTACAAATGGGCTGAAGTACTGTCTGCCGATGCCTATAGCCTGTTTGAAGAGTTGGGCGTATTGTCTGCCGAAGCGGGAAGCCGCTTTAAAAATGAAGTCTTGGCGCAAGGTGGCTCACGCCCGGCGATGGAGTCATTTGTCGCTTTTCGTGGCCGCGAGCCCAGCCTGGATGCGTTGCTCAAGCATAATGGGATGGCGAGTTAATTGCTTGTATAAAGCCAGGTCATACACCTGGCTTTTTCACATCCATTGACTTAACCTGTTGAATCTTTTTGCAAGGATAAAAAATGTCTCGTCTGTATATGCTTATTTTTCTTGGCTTAGTCATTCCGACCCTGGCCTTTGCCGCCAAGGAAGAGGCAGATGATATCCATGCCAAAACTGCTGAAGGTGATGAAGTCGTGTTACACGCCAATGGTTACTGGGAATTTAAAGATGCCAAGAAAGCCGAAGTAGCGAAAGAAAAGGTAGAGCAATTTGAGCGCAGCAACGGTTGTCCGCTGGGCATGCGACCAAGTTTTCTCGGCGTGGGGCGCTGTATTGCGTTTGATGACCCGATTTTACGTCGCGGTTCGTTGAAGCCCCGTTAAATCCAACGTTTATGTGCGCTAACTTCTGGCGCAATCAGGCACTAAAACAGGGCGCTTGGATGTGCCTTGTTGGTTTTTAGAGGTGCGGTTCTACTCCTAATATAACTCAACTCCATCAATTTAAGCCTGCAAAGCTCATATTTCGGACTGTCCGATCAATATTCGGCATCAGGTATAAGCTTTGCTTAATAAGGATTCACAGCATAACCAGATAGCGCTCATGAACACTTTATCCCGCTTTAATTCATTCCAGTTTGCCCGCCATGGCGATAAACAAAATTCGGCTTTTTTTGAGGAGTACCTGCAAAAGCTGCTGGATGAACGTGACCGGCTCGGATTGACCGACATGATCCAGGAAATCGACGCGCTGATGATCACCGTCGACCCGGACCATTCGATTCAGTATATTGCAGAATTATCACTGATGACTTCGTACCACTACCTGGTGACGCTGGAGAGCGATCAACACTGGACACATGTGTTGCGCATAGACCTGGATTCGCCGGATCTGCTGGTACGTGAAGTCAAAGATCCCAGCTTCCGCGGTATTTTCCGCTCACTGAATGAAATCTACCCGGTTGGCGCACGCAAACCGAATAGCCGCTACATGGGTGAAATTATCCGTGTCAGGAATATGCATGAAGTGGTCAAACTGCAGGAAGAAAGGGAGTTCCGTTTTTTTACCCGCGATGAAGTGCGCAAAATGGAGTTGCCCGACAATGTCGCCATCAGCAAACCTTCGCCTTACACGCATAATATTGTCGGCTATATGCAACGAGAACCGGGTGAGCTACGCGTCTATGCCCTTGGCACCAGCACCATACGCAATGATGTACAGGCCGCTTATGACAAGGCCAAAGACCTGCAAGCGAAACTGCGTATCGATGATTTGATTTTGCCGGTTGATCACCTGGCGACCCGTGTCTACAGCCAGAACCGGGAAGTCGCTATCCTCGAATATTTGTCGTGGTCCAGTTATTACTTCTGGGGCGCTTACAATATCTGGGATCAGAACTCCTCGACCAATGTCACCAAAAGCGTGCATGGGCTTGCCGAAACCAAAAGCCCGGCCAAAGTATTTACTGCTAACAACACCCCCTATTTTGTCAATCATTTGGGCAAACTGGCCTCCCCCACTGAAACCTTTGTACGCAACTACGGGCCTCGGCTGCACCATGTGGCTTTATCGGTCAAAGACGGCATGCGCGATGGCATGGAAAACATTGAATTCGTGGTGGACGCCATCGCCGGACAGGGCAAAGGCTTTTTGCTGGATGTGATTGGATCCAAGGAAGAGGGACTGAAACAGATCTTTTCCAATGCCTCGGAACATTCGTCATTGATTATCGAATATGTGCAACGTTACGATGGCTTCGATGGCTTTTTTACACGGGACAATGTGGCCAAGCTTACTGCTGCTGCAGGTGTGGAGGAAGGCGTGCTGGAAGAACAGGCGAAACGGAGCCAGGCTACCGAGTTAAAGTACTAGGCATGGGTTTATCAGGATGCTGATTTATACTATCGGCAATTAAACATCGGCCAGTCTATAGCGAATACTTATGCAGCACGATTTCTGGCACCAGCGCTGGCAGAACCAGCAAATTGGTTTTCACCTGGATGCGGTGAATCCATTATTAGCAGCGCATTTCCAGGCGCTTAACCTGGAAGCGGGCCAGCGCGTCTTCATCCCCTTATGCGGCAAAACCCTGGATATCCACTGGCTGCTGTCGCAAGGCATACAGGTCGCCGGTGCCGAGCTGAACCAACTGGCGGTAGATACATTGTTCGCTGAGTTAGGCGTCACGCCTACCATTACCGAACATGGCTCTCTGCGGCTATACCATGCCGAGCATATCGATATTTTCCAGGGAGATTTCTTTACGCTGGATAAGGGCTTACTGGGTGACGTCGATGCGGTTTATGACCGCGCTGCCTTGATCGCTCTACCCGCCAATATGCGTATCGATTACAGCCAGCATTTGATCAACCTCACTGCTGGCGCACCCCAGCTGTTGATCAGCTTTCACTACGATCAATCGCTGGCAGAAGGGCCGCCATTCAATGTCAGTGCTGAAGAAGTAGCAGCGCACTATGCACTAACGTACAACATTCACTTACTGGCAGATGAAATTTTACCTACGGGTTTAAAAGGGAAATTCCCGGCGCAAGAAAAACTGTGGTTTTTAAACCCGCTTAAATAACGCACCCTGCCAGCGACTGGTGGTTGTCCAGCCAGTGCTGCAAACTTTCAACCACTTGGTGGGCATTACTGCGCACCTGCTCACTTGGCTGCCTTAAATCCGGCACCACCACTACACGCAGCCCGGCAGCAATCGCCGCCTGGGCGCCTAATTCGCTATCTTCAAATGCAATGCACTCATCCGCCTGCAAACCCAGTTTTTGCAACGCCAGCAGATAAATATCCGGATTGGGTTTGCCGCGGGTGACTTCCTGGCCGCTGGTGACATGGCTAAAATAATCCAGCACGCCGGTATGCGTTAAACGATGCGTGATATGCGGGGTCGGTGATGATGAGGCCACACTGCAGATAATGCCTTGCGACTGGTAAAACTTTAACAACTCATGTGCGCCGGACTTTAGCGGAAAGACGTGGTTGCAGGCATCCAGGTAGGTATTCAGCCCCTGCATCACATGCTGGAAATTTTCCTCGCCACCCAGTTGTTGCGTCATCAACCGCGTGGAATCAGCCCAAATGCGGCCGACCAGTTCCACGTACTCGGCCTGGGTGTAAGTAATGCCTATACTAGCGGCCGCCTGGATGCAGCCTTGCATAATGATGCGTTCGGAATCGATCAATAGACCGTCCATATCAAAAATTGCTGCTTTAATCACCGGAAAATCTCAGCCAACGCTTAAAAAGGGAAAGCGCTATTTTAGCGTGATTCCCTGCCTGCACTTTACCTGCCGCGACAAAAAAACATACTTAATAACAACAAGTTGCTATCTTCATGCGCGAAAAATAGGTTTGAGGTATCAGCGTTAAGTAATGTTGGCTAATATAAATCCAGCATGATGCTGGTGTTTGAGTTGTTCATGCCATGAAAGCTGTCTGCTTCGACGGACATGCAAAGCAGGCGGCATACAAAACTACATATATAAAAACTCAAGGAGACTCAGATGGATAAAGCCAAGCTCTACACCTTACGCTGGTCAGCCATGCAAATTGCCAGGTTAGCATCCGATCCCAAAGTCGATGCACTTGCACTGCACCAGATTGAAATTCTTTCGCAACTGTTGGAAGAACCGGTTCCTCAGGAATTTGCACCGCCTGAACCTGCACGCCCCAGCCAGCATCCTGAACCCACACCAACGGAGGTCACAACCCCGGAAAAAAAGCGTTATCCGCCAGGCGAAAAAAAGCTGTGGTACCCGGAAGCGGTGGTGCGCACTGATATCCGCCGCGTCGCAAAGGGGGAATATCCGAAAGGATATCCTTATGGTGCAATCGTGCACTTCACTGCTGGTCAATACAGCAAAGGCCTGGAGAATGCTGTGAGCGCTATTTCCGATAGCCCTTATTTCTTTTGCAGCATAGGCACTGATGGCAAGTTTGTTCAAGCCAACCCGCTCAATCAATGGGGTTACCATGCCGGTGAAAGTGCATGGACCATTGCCGGTGAAAAACGCACCGGCGTTTCCAACTTCCTGGTGGGTATCGAAATCACTAATCCGGGGCGGCTTGAAGTGTACAACGGCAAGTATTACACCTATTGGGATACCGCCCGCAAGCAACCGCTGGATACTGGCAGAGTGCGTGTCATTGATAAAAACCGTGACAACATCCTGGCCGGGGCTTATTTGCCTTACAGCAAGGAACAGGAAGAAACTTTGGTGGAGTTTTTGCTATGGGCGAAAACGAATAACCCCGCCGTGTTCGACTTTGATTATGTGCTTGGTCACGATGAGGTGGCTGGCCCCAAAGGCATAGGCCGCTGGCGTAAAAATGATCCGGGCGGCGCCTTGTCGATGACCATGACGGAATTTAGGCAACTATTGAAAGAAGAATATAAAAAGCGTTACGGATAGTCTGGGCAAACAGCCCAGATGTGGATGGTTAAGTCAGCGCATATTCAAGTGGCGTGACTGTCACACTGACATCCAGTTTTTGCTTGCCGCCACCGAGTACCACGCCGCGCATGGGGGATACATCGCTGAAGTCGCGGCCCCATGCCACCGTGATGTGTTCATGCTGGACCAGGCAATTATTGGTCGGGTCA
>DATHWT010000131.1:0-15745 GCA_035460345.1 Methylophilus sp.
GCGGCGACTGGCAAGATTGGCGATGGCAAAGTATTTGTCTTCGATTTGGAACAAGTTTATCGTATCCGCACCGGTGAAACCGGTCCGGATGCGTTATAGGAGAGGGCTTCAGCTATGAAGAAAATTCTTTCTGTATTATCGCTGGTCGCCCTGATGGGTTTGGCAGCAATTCCGGTTACGTATGCTGAAGAAACCGTGACAGAGACCGTAACGGTTACTGAAACCGTGACGCCTGATGCTGCCCCGGCAGCCGAAGCACCCGCAGCTCCGGCAGCAGAAGCCGCACCAGCTGAGGCAGCAGCAGCCCCTGCGACCCTGGATGTAGGTAATACCGCATTCATGATTATCGCGACTGTGCTGGTGATCCTGATGACGATTCCTGGCCTGGCGCTGTTCTACGGCGGCCTGGTACGCCAGAAAAATATGCTGTCAGTATTGATGCAGGTGTTTGTGGTGTTCTCGCTGATCTCTGTGTTGTGGGCAGCGTACGGCTACAGCCTGACATTCACTGAAGGCAATATGATTGTTGGTGGCTTGAGCAAGGCATTCCTGTCAGGCATTACTACGGATAGTCTAACTGGCACGATTCCGGAATATGTATTCCTGACCTTCCAGATGATTTTTGCTGCGTTGACACCTGGATTGATCGTCGGTGGTTTTGCCGAGCGTATCAAGTTCTCTGCTGTGCTGTTATTTACCGCATTGTGGGTGACTTTTGCTTATATCCCGATCGCGCACATGGTATGGGGTGGTGGTTACCTGGCTGAACTGGGTGCCAAAGACTTCGCCGGTGGTACTGTGGTGCACATTAACGCCGGTGTGGCTGCATTGGTTGGCGCATTGATGTTAGGCAAACGTATCGGTTACGGTAAAGAAGCGATGCCTCCGCACAACCTGGTGATGACCATGATCGGTGCTTCATTGCTGTGGGTGGGTTGGTTCGGTTTCAACGTCGGTAGCGAACTGGCTGCGGATGCGACTGCCGGTATGGTGTTGATCAATACGCAACTGGCAACGGCTGCAGCGGTGATCGGCTGGATATTTGCTGAATGGTTGTTCAGAGGCAAACCTAGTATGCTGGGTGCAGCTTCAGGTGCGGTAGCTGGCTTGGTAGCGATTACACCGGCATGTGGTTTCATCGGCCCTATGGGTTCTATCATCCTCGGTTTCACTGCCAGCTTCGTCAGCCTGTGGGGCGTGACCAAACTGAAAGGTGCACTGGGTTATGATGATTCACTGGACGTATTCGGTGTACACGGCCTGGCTGGTATCTGGGGTGCGGTAGGCACTGGTGTGTTGATGGCCCCTGGCCTGGGCGGTGTTGGTTACGCTGAAGGCGTGACCATGGGCGGCCAGGTGACTACGCAGATTATCGCGGTAGTCGTGACATTGATCTGGACCGGTGTAGTGAGCGTGATCCTGTACAAAATTGTTGATGTAGTAGTTGGTTTGCGTGTCAGCGAAGAGTACGAGCGCGAAGGTCTGGATACCACTGAGCATGGCGAACGTGCATATAGTTTGTAAGTCTGTAAATAGCAGCCTGTGACCGCAGGTCTGCTGGAAAAAACGGCTCTTTCAGGGCCGTTTTTTTTGAACTAAATTCAGTGCAGGGTTACCAATGCAGTGGGCCTGAATTACAATAACTTTATTATGGCAAAAGCACAGTCTGAATTAACGCCTCTTCAACGAGTTTCCCAACTAATCAGTTTTGAAAAACAGGATATCCTGTTATTGGTTTACCTCACCATGGGTTACGGCCTATTGGGCATCGCGACGCCGGTTGCTGTGCAGACCATGGTCAATATCGTCACCATGGGTGGTGTGCTGCAGCCACTCTACGTGGTCGGTTTTATCCTGTTCTGCCTGCTGGGGCTGGCCGGCGCCATCTATGCAATTGAAAGCTTCCTGGTTGAATTGATCCAGCGGCGTATTTTTGTACGCAGCAGTTTATTGATTGCGCATAACACCCAGCAAATCCATATCTCTGTTTATGACAAAAACAACCCGGTAGAGCTGGTCAACCGCTACTTTGATATCCAGACTGTCCAGAAGTCTGTTGCGACCCTGCTTACCATTGGCCTGACCGCATTATTGCAAGGCCTGATAGGCAGCATTGTGCTGCTTTTTTATAGCCTGTATTTTGGTATCCTGGTCATCATCATGCTGGTCGTGCTGTGGGCAGTCATTTTCTGGCTCGGCAAGCAGGCCGAACAGACTGCAATACAGGAATCTAAAACCAAATACACCATGGCAGCCTGGCTCGAGAACATTGCCAGGAATAAATGGCTATCCAAATTTTATGGCGCCCGGCAACGTACGCTGCAAACCACCGAGCACCTGGCCCAGTATTACCTCAATGCCAGGACCGATCATTTCCGGGTGTTAATGACGCAGCTGATCAGCGCGGTCAGCATGTATGCAGTGATAGGCACCGGCATGCTGGTACTCGGCGGTACGCTGGTGATCCAGGGCCAAATCAACCTCGGCCAGTTTGTGGCTGCCGAGTTGATTATTTTTGGCGTGTTGTCGGCTTTTGTCCGTTTTATCACCAAGCTGGAATATTTTTATGACCTGCTTGCCGCAGTAGACAAGCTTGGTGTGCTGGAAACCCTGCCGGTAGAAGTGTCAGGCGAGCATCAGTCGAACGAGAATGGCTACCACGAATTGCAGGTGGTCGACTTATGTTATCAACACCAGCAGCTAACGGTGCTGGTGAACAACCTTAATTTTAATCTGCAGCGCGGGCAGAGTCTGGCGATTCTTGGCGCCCTGGGCACCGGCAAGAGCACTTTGCTTGAGCTGATCACAGGTTTGCGGCAACCGGCGCAAGGACATCTGACCTACAACGGCATTGATGTACGGCAACTGGATCTGGATCACTTGCGTGACCGCATCGGTGTGGCGAGCAAGGTCGAATGGCAGCAAGGCACTATTCTCGATAATCTGCGTTTAACCAGAAATGACATTGAAATAGACGTCATTATTGATGTATTGCACGTACTGGGGCTATGGGATGACATCAGTAAACTTGAGCGCGGGATAGAAACCGAACTGACCGACTATGGTGCTCCCATGTCTTACACGCAGCTGCAGCGTTTGATGCTGGCCAGGGCCATTATCGGCGCTCCGGATTTGATGATTATAGACGGGCTGCTAGATGGATTGGCCCAGCAGGAATTGGATCAGGTGCTGGCGATGTTGAAAGGCTATCAGGAGAACTGGATGCTGATCGTGACTACGCGCTTCAAGCATATTGCAGAGCAGTTCCAGCAGGTGATTACCCTGGAATCTACGCATGGCAAGTCAGAGGGCAATGGTAAGTCAGGCAGCATCGGTAAGTCAGGAGCTGACCATGCAAAATAAGCTGCCCACCCGGCTGGTACGAGGCGTTGAAACGCCAGACCGCCTGCGGATATGGATCAAGCGCATGGCCTGGCTGCTTCTGGTGTTGCCGACCATTTTTATGTTTTTACCCTGGCAGCAAAACGTGACTGCCCTGGGCAAGGTCACGGCCTATTCACCTTCAGAGCGTGTGCAAACCATTGATGCCCCGGTCAGCGGGCTGATCAATCGCTGGCATGTGCAGGAAGGCACGCAGGTGAAAGAAGGGGAGTTATTACTGGAAATCAGCGATACCGATCCTAATTTCAAGCAGCGACTGGAAGCGCAGCGCGATAATCTGCAAAGCAAATTCACGGCAAAACAGGATGAGTTAAGTGCCTATGAGCTACAAAAACAAAGCCTGACCTCGGCCCGCGATGCCAAAATTTCGGCGGCCCAATACAAACTGGATGTTGCCAACCAAAAAATCCGCAGCAGCCAGGAAGCCGTCAACTCTGCCCAGGCGACCCTGGATGCTGCCAGCTTGCAGGTGGCGCGGCTTCAGCGTTTATTTGGCGATGGCCTGGTCTCCAAACGTGACTTTGAGGTAGCCGAGCGCGACCACATCATTGCCAGCCGTAATTTGAGTTCCGCGCAGGCGCAGTGGCAATCCGCCAAGGCAGAGGCCAGTTCCGCCGGCGCAGATATCCAGCAGATTCGCTCGGATACACAGGCATACCTGGATTCTACTTCGGCGACCATCAACAAGATCAAAGGCGAAATGGCCGATAGTGAAAACAGCCTGCATAGCTCTGAAATCTCTTTGGCGCGACAAAATATGCAAAAGGTCGTCGCGCCGCGCGACGGCACTATTTTTCGGCTGCCTGTGAATTCACAATCACAGATCATCAAGCAAGGCGATCCTTTGCTGGTAATTGTGCCGGATACATTACAGCGCGCCGTCGAGTTATGGGTTGATGGCCGTGATGCGCCCCTGATTACCAAGCGCAGTGTGGTGCGGCTGGAATTCGAGGGCTGGCCTGCCATCCAGGTGCCGGGCTGGGCACAAGTCGGGGTAGGTACCTTTGAAGGGGAGATTTCTTTTGTTGACCCAACCGATAATGGCACCGGTCACTTCCGCATTATGGTGATACATAAACCTGGCTCGCCAGAGTGGCCTTCTCCGAGATTCCTGCGGCAGGGCATCAGTGCCAAGGGCTGGGTATTGCTGGAGCGCGTCACTATCGGCTTTGAAATCTGGCGTTTGCTGAACGGCTTTCCGCCGCGCATTCCGCATGAGGTGGCACCGTTGAACACTGGCGCGGGTAAACCGGCATGAGGCGCAAGATAGGCCTCTGGCAATCTGCCAGCCTGTGCGTGTTGATCAGTATTGGTAATGTGGTTTTCGCAGATGAAGTCAGTGATACGCGTACCCGGCAGCGATTGGAAAAGCCGGAAGGCAGGAAACTGGAAAACTATAGCCAGCAACCCGCGCAACCCTTGCACGACGCCATCAAACAGCAACAACGCAAGCCCTCAGTCGCGGTTGATCTTAAGCGCGCGCTGCAACCGTTCGATAATCCTGAAGACGATAGCATGCTGCCAGAAGCGCAAGGCCAGCAGGTGACCATTGCCGATATCCGCCAGCGCGCATTGCAAAATAATTTGCAGGTGAAAGTCGCCAAAATGGACCCGGAGCTGGCCAGACAGTCATTGCGTGAAGAGCAGGCCAAATTTGACCAGGTGATTTTCGCTTATGCCAAATATGCCGAGAAAGACACGCCACCGATGTCTGGCGACAAAGTGATTTTCAAATCCGACAATCCGTTGCTGGATGGTGAATTGGCTAAATTAAACATCGATGCCCAGAAAAAGGAGTACTGGGATGTAGAAGCTGGTATCAAGGTGCCATTACGTACAGGCGGCACGGTGACCCTGAGTGCACCGCTGGAAAACCGGCAAAGCCTTGGCAAATTCGCCAGTGACCAATATCGCAGTGCACTGCGCTTTTCATTCAGCCAGCCGTTATTGCGCAATGCAGGCCGCGATGTAAACGAAGCCAGTATCCGCATTGCCGAACTGGACCGGGATGGCGTGCAGTTGCGTACCCGCTTGCAGACTATCCGCATTGTGACGATGGTGGATAAAGCTTACTGGGAGCTGTACGAAGCCTGGGCGGCGCTGGATGTGAGGAAGAACCAGTTTGAATATGCCAGCCAGAATATGGCTATGGTCAAGCGCCGGGTGCAGGAAGGCCTGACCGCTGCCGTGGAAATCAACCGCGCCGAGATCGGTGTGGCAGATCGTATGGAAGCGCTGATTGTTGCCGAAACCAACCTCAAACTTGCGCACAGGCAATTGCAGTTTCTGCTGAATGATTTGCCGGATGATCAGGAAAAGCAATCGCCCTGGGTGCCCGCGACCCCGCCTAACCTGGTCAGGTTCGAGTTTGACCGCGCACATCTGATTCGTGACGCCCTGGATAGCCGCATTGAGTTGCTCGACCAGGAGCTCAAATTAAGTGCTGATCTGATCCAGATTGATTACCTGCAGAACCAGACCTTGCCTATGTTTTCGCTTGATTATCAATACGGCGCGTTATCCGGCTCGGGTGAGCGCTTCAGTGATATCGGCCAGGATTTGTTTGATGGCCGTTACCGCGACTGGTCACTGGGCCTGAAATTCGAGATGCCGGTCAGCAACGAGGCACGTAAAGCCAAGCTGGACAGGGCGGTTGCGCAGCGCATGCAGCGCTTAACCACCAAAACGCTGCAAACGCTGACAGTGAAACGCGAGATTCATGATGCACTGGATAAAATAGACCAGAACTGGCAACGCATCATTGCCGCGCGCCAGCAGGTATTGGTTGCCGGGATTAACTACGAAGCCGAACTCAAGCAGTTTAATGAAGGGCTGCGCACCATGACTGAAGTGCTGGAAACATTGACCCGTCTCGGCGAGGCGCAACTCAAGGAAATACGCGCCATCAGTGATTACCAGATATCCCTGGTCGATGTCGCTTATGCGACCGGTACAGTCCTGGGTCACGGCCAGATCAGTTTGCAGTAGTGTTTTACACCAGGCGATGGTCTGCTGATGGCATTTAATGATGTCGATCTGATTATGCCGGATTTTACTATGCTGGATCTGGCTATGTTGGATCAGACGGTGGTTGCGCGCGCACCATCGCGCTGAACTGCGATAAATTCATGCGGTGTATGCCGGATTTCTCGCCATTTTTACGTGGCGCCGACCGAATATCATCCGCCTCGAAAATGCTGATGCGTTGCGTACCGAATCTAGTCTCCACCAGCACTACCGGCACACGTTTACGCACCAGTTCATGTTTCTGCTTACCCGGCCGGTCTGACATACGGTATTGATGCTCATCGCCGTGATAGGGGATATTCTGGTTGAGCAGGTATATCTCTAATTCTTTGGCGCTTTCGGCGAATACGTGGATATCCGTATCCGCATAAGGTCCGGCAGTACCATCGAGTACCGGGCCGGTCAGGTGCGGATTGAATTTCTGCAATAACTGCATGGTCAGCAGCGCAGCCTGGCGCAAATCCAATAAGTGGGCAGCGTCTGCTTCATCGGCATATAGCGCATGATATTCACGCAAGGCCGAGTCAATCTCGGCATTGGTCGGCAACGGCGCATCCTGATGTATGCCCATCAGCTTGACAGCCTTGCGCTTGGCGCGCGCGTAGTCGCTAATGCCTTCTTCAAACATCAGCCTGGCTGCCGATTGCGCTATTTCCTGGCGCAAATCACTTGGAAAGTCGTCGAACATAAGCGCTCTTACGAATCAGTATTTAGTTAGGGCTCAATAGTTTTGCCGCAGGGTTCACCGGTGCTTTTCTGTCCTCATCACCGCCGGAATGTTCACCGATCAAACGCTCCAGAAACGAGGGTTCATCCTGCTCCGGCGCTTGCTCATTCTCCGGGTCAAACAATCCCGGCAGGTTTTCCGGCTGTGATTGCGGCAAGTGTTCTTCATAGAAGTATTCAAAAATGCCCTGGTCATCTTCGCCCACTTGTCCACCGGTGTAAGCATCCACTTTCAGTTGCAGAATGCCCTCAGGTACTTTGTACTGGTAGATTGGCACACCTTTCAGGGTGGCCTGCATATACTTAATCCAGATTGGCAACGCCGCACGGCCACCGGTTTCGCCACGTCCCAGATTGTGCGGTTTGTCATAACCCACCCAGGCCACCGCGACTTCTTTCGGATGATAGCCGGCAAACCAGGCATCAAACTGGTCATTGGTAGTCCCGGTTTTACCGGCAATATCCGGGCGACGCAGCGACAGGGCGGCGCGTGCCGTACCGTCGCGCACTACATCTTGCAGCATGGTGGTCATAATGAAGGCGTTACGCTGGTCTATGACACGCTCTTGCGAAATATGCTTGCCTGATTGCACTGCCATTACCACCTTGTCGCGGCTGTCAGTGATTTTTTCGATCAGGTAAGGATGTACCTGATATCCGCTGTTGGCAAACGTGGCATAGGCTGCGGCCAGTTGCCAGGAGGTAGTAGAGCCTGCACCCAATGCGGTCGACAAATACGGCGGGTGGTCCTTGGGATTAAAGCCGAATTTACGCAGGTAATTTTGTGCATAGCGGGCACCGATGGCATTCATCAGGCGGATCGAAATGGTATTTTTCGACTGTGCCAATGCTTCACGCAACCGCATGGGGCCTGCGTATTTTTCATCGTAGTTGCGTGGTTCCCAGTTGCTATTGCTGCCGGTTTCGGTGGAGGCAAAGCTGATGGGTGCATCTTCAAACACGCTGGCCGGTGAATAGCCTTTTTCCAGCGCAGCTGAGTAAATAAACGGTTTAAAACTGGAGCCAGGCTGGCGACGGCCCTGCGTCACGTGATTATATTTGTTGCGCTGGAAACTGAAACCACCTATCAGTGCATTCACCTGTCCGGTTTCAGGATTCAGGGCGATAAAGCCGCTTTCGACTTCCGGCAACTGTACTACCATCCAGTTATCGTTTTGCTGGTAGACGCGGATGACGGCACCCGGAGTCAGTGTAGTCGGCGTGCGCTTGGCTGGCGGCATATGATTTTTTACCAGCAACAGGGCTTTGTCCTGCAGCTTTAGCACGGTGCCACGCTGAGTGACCAAAGTGAGCAGGTTGGGCTCTACCTTTGTGACCAAGGCGGGCACAAACTGGTTGTAAGTGACAAAATCACGCAGTAATTCCCTGGCTTCCGAGGCCCGCATTTTGCCGGATGGCAAAGAAATGACTTGTTCCGGCCCACGGAATCCGTGGCGTAATTCAAAGTTGATGATGCCCTGGAGTACCGCTGCATTGGCGGCTTCCTGATGCTGTTTATGAATGGTGGTATAGACCTTGAAGCCACTGTTATAGACTTTTTCGCCATAACGCTTGTACAAGCTGGTACGGACAATTTCAGCCACATATTCCGCGCCCAGTGCCTGCACCATGCGTTTTGAAGACTGGAATTTTAGCGGCGCCTCCATGGCACTCTCGAATTCACTTTGTGAAATCATGTTGTAGCGGCGCATGTCGCGCAGGACTTCATGCTGGCGCCTGATAGCGAAGTCAGGGTGAATGTAAGGGTCATATTTGCTAGGCGCTTTTGGCAGGCCTGCCAGCAGTGCGGCTTCAGCCAGGTTGAGTTGACGCAGGTCCTTATCGAAGTAGGTTTTCGAGGCTGCGGCAAAGCCATAGGCACGTTCACCCAGGTAAATCTGGTTCAGGTAAAGCTCGAGGATTTTATCTTTGCTGATGGCGTTTTCGATTTTAATCGCCAGCAGGGCTTCTTTAATCTTGGTCCACATATTGCGCGGCGTGGTCGGGCTGCTAAAGAAATTCTTGGCCACCTGCATGGTAATCGTGCTGGCACCCTCATGGCCGCGCCCGGTCAGGTTGTTGCGAATGGCCCGCAGAATGCCGGTGGTATCAATGCCGTTGTGCTGGTAAAACCGGCGGTCTTCAATCGCCAGGATGGCGTCTTTCATGACCTTGGGCGTCTGTTCAATCGGCACAAACGCACGTCTTTCCTGGCCGAACTCACCGATCAGGTTGCTTTCGGCATCGTAAATGCGCAAGGGGAGTTTCGGGTGGTAATCGGTCAGGGCTTCAAGCGACGGCAGCGATGGGTAGAGGATGCTTATCATCAATACCAGTAGCGCCGCGACGATCAAACTGCCGATGATGGAGATAAAAAGAAAAGACTGTAACCAGCGTTTTGAATTCATGCCTAGTGTTGCCATCGTGAGAATTACCCCTGAATTGTAATCTTTTTTTGCCGATTCATTAGCAGTTAATTATGGAATCATGCAAATAGTCAGGGTCTGTCTCGTCAAGGGCGGCAGCAGTATTTGCAGCAATGCATTAAAAATAGGAGGGGTTGGCACGGTTGATGCATACCCCTATAAAAACTTAATATTATCAAAGGGCAATTCAGTTGAGTCTGGGCTTTTTACAACGGAAAAAAACCAGTTTTATCGGTGTGGATGTCAGCGCGACCGCTATTAAAATGGTGGAGTTAACGGCGATTGGCAAGCATCAGTTCCGACTGGATGGTTACGCCAATATTGCCCTGCCTAAAGGCGTGCTCAGCGATGGCAATATCAATGATTTAACGCAGGTGGCAGACACTATTCGTTCAGCCTGGCGATTGCTTGGGTCGCGTGCGAAACAGGTGGTCATGGCTTTGCCAGCTTCAGCCGTTATTTCAAAACGTGTGATCATGCCCGCCGGGTTGAGCGATGAAGACCTCGAGTTACAGGTGGAAGCCGAGGCGAATCAGTACATTCCGTTTCCGCTGGAAGAAATGAACCTCGATTTTCAGGTACTGGGACCGATTGGTAAAAGCACTGATGAAGTTGAAGTGCTGATTGCAGCGGCCAAAAAAGAAAAGATTGATGACCGTGTCGCAGTAGCTGAAGAGGCTGGCCTGAAAGTCAGCATCATGGATGTGGACGCCTACGCCACCGAAACCGCTTACCGCCAGATTTTCAAACAGTTGCCTGTACATAGCAAAAAGACCGTCACCATGATTCTCGATATAGGTGCGCATGTGACCCATATCAGCGTGATGGTCGGTTTGCATTCGGTGTATTCGCGTGAGCAGGCATTTGGCGGCGCCATGCTGTCACAGGAAATTCAGCGCCGTTTCGGGCTTTCTCCTGAAGAAAGCGAAATCGCCAAACGTCAGGGTGGCTTGCCTGACTCTTATGACCAGGAAGTGTTGCAACCGTTTTTGCAGACACTGGCCGGTGAAGCTGCGCGTGCTGTTTCTTTCTTCACCAATTCAACCCAATACAACAAAGTGGATCATCTGCTACTAGCCGGTGGTGTCGCGGCGACCGAAGGACTGGCAGCACTGATCCAGCAAAAAACCGAAATAAACACACTGGTGGCTAATCCGTTTCACGGTATGACTCTGGTTAAAAAAATAAAGGCTACACAACTGGAAACCGATGCCCCGGCACTCATGATCGCTTGTGGCCTGGCACTGCGAGGGGTTGACGCATGATTAAAGTCAACCTGTTACCGCATCGCCAGATCCGCCGTGCCGAGCGCCAGCGCGAGTTTGGCCTGATGGCATCGCTGGTCGCCATTGCGGCGGCCGCTATTCTGTTTGTCAGCTGGAGCTATATCAATTCTCAAGTCCGTACCCAGCAGGAGCGCAACCAGCGCCTGCAGGACGAAATGGTTCGCCTGGATAAAGAGATTGCAGTCATTGTGACGCTGAAAGAGCAGATCAAGCACGTGCTGGAACGCAAGCAGATTGTGGAAGGCTTGCAGAGTGACAGGAACCAGGCAGTACAGATCCTGGATGAGTTAGCCAGGTTGCTGCCGGAAGGCGTGACGCTGAAAAGTATCAAGCAGGTTGAAAACGAGATAGAGCTGAAGGGTGTGTCTGATACCAATGCCCGCGTAGCTTCGCTGGTGCATAACCTGAGTGGCTCCTCGATTATCCATAGCCCTAACCTGGTGGAGATCCAGGCTAGTAGTAATCAGCCAGATCTCAAATTATATGAGTTTGTACTCAGGATCACACTCACGCAAGAACAACCGGCTGAAAGCCAGGCCAAGCAACAGCCTGCGGTGCCACAAGGATAAATGCTCGTCATGCAACTTTCAGATTTTAACAATATTGATCTAAAAAATGCCGGCAACTTGCCGGTGCCCATGAAAGCCATGCTGTTGAGCGTGCTTGCAGGGTTGTTATTGGTATTGGGATATATGTTTTTATTGAACCCCAATCTGAAAGAGCTGCGGGTAGAAAAAGAAAAAGAACAGGGCTTGCGGGACGAGTATCTGGCCAAAAAATTCCAGGCCATCAAGATCAAAGCTTATGAGCAGCAAGTGGAGGAAATCCAGCGCACGTTCGGCGTATTGCTTAAGCAATTGCCCGACAAGTCGGAAATGGATGGTTTGCTGACCGATATTAACCAGGCAGGTTTAAGCCAGGGACTCGCATTTGAGGCATTTGTGCCACAGCCTGAAGTGTTTGCCGAGTTTTATGCCGAAAAGCCAATCAATATCAAGGTGTTGGGCAGGTATCACGAGCTGGGTGCATTTGTGACAGAAGTTGCCAAATTGTCACGCATTGTGACACTGCACAATTTGCAGGTGCAGCCGATGGCAAAAGACGACAGACACCCTCATAAGGAAGTACTGGTCATGGAGGCCGTTGCGAAAACCTACCGTTATCTGGATGCGGATGAAGTGGCAGCCCGCAAGGCACAGGAAAATGCCAAGGCAGGTAAGAAATGATGCGTACTCAATATTTGTTCGTAACGATACTGGTGGTCTTGCTGGTGGCCTGCGGCGCTGCGAAGGAGGATGACCTGACGCAGTTCATGAGTGAGGCGAACCAGACCACTTTGGCGCCGATTGAACCGTTGCCGCAAGTGCAAAGTTTTTCGCCTAGGCAATATAACGCTGACGGTGCGCTGCATGATCCGTTCGTGGCACGCAGGGCATCTGTGAAAAGTACTTTCCAGCCGGATCTCAAGCGACAAAAAGAACCGTTGGAAGCATACCCATTGGAAGGCCTCAAGTTTGTCGGCGTGATGAGCAAAAAGAACAAAACTTTCGCCACCATACAAACCCCGGATAACCTGGTGTACCAAGTGAAACCAGGACAGTACATAGGGGAAAAACTGGGGCTGATCACTTCGCTGGCAGAAAACCAGCAGACTTTGAAGTACGAATTAAAGATTAAAGAGACCATTCAGGATCAGGTAAGCGGTGAATGGACCGAGCAAATGACGACATTGGAATTGCAGGAACATCAATGATGAAAACACTTATTTCTTTTGTTAGACCGCTAGCGTTATGCGTGGTGCTGGCAGCGCAACCGGTACTGGCGGCAGATATGCCGGCAGGGAGTAATCAGTTGCAGGCGGTGGAAGTCACCACCCTGCCAGGTGGAAGGCTGAATGTGCAATTGCAACTATCGCAGCCATTATCCTCAGCACCGGCCAGCTTTACTTTGAGCAATCCGCCTAGAGTGGTATTCGATATTCCGCGCACCAGCAATGCGACCGGCAAGAATCTGGTGGCTGTTAACCAGGGCGCACTGAAATCTGTTCAGGTCGCACAGGCCAATGACCGCAGCCGTATTGTGCTGAACCTTTCCCAACCTGTGCAGCACCAGTTGAAACTGCAACAAAATGCATTGGTAATTGCGCTGGCGCAGGAAAGTGGTGAGTTGGCGCCTGCAACTGCAGCAGCCAAACGTTTCTCCGAGCCAGTCGCTGTTGCGCAGCACCGTATCCAGAATATTGACTTTGTACGCGGCAAAAACGGGGAAGGGCGAGTGGTAGTTGATCTTTCCGATAGCCGTGTGGGCGTGAATGTGCGCAATGCCGGGAAAACAGTGGTAATCGACTTTAGTAACACAGAATTGCCCGAGTCTTTGCAACGCCGCCTGAATGTGATTAATTTCAATACGCCTGTGCTGTATGTGGATGCCATGCGACATAACAACCAGGCACAAATCATCATAGAGCCGCAGGGTGACTGGGAGCAGTCTGCTTACCAGGCTGAGCGCAAGCTGGTAGTGGATATCCGTCCATTGGTGAAGGACCCGAATAAGTTGATTCAAGGTTCCAAGCAGGGCTATGCAGGTGAAAAGCTGTCGCTTAACTTTCAAAGAGTAGATGTCAGGGATGTATTGAAAGTGATTGCTGACTTTACAGGCAAAAATATTGTGGTCAGTGATTCGGTTTCCGGCAGTGTCACCATAGGCCTGAAAGATGTGCCATGGGACCAGGCCCTAGATGTGATTATGCAGAGCAAAGGCCTGGATATGCGGGTTAATGGTAGCGTGATTTCAGTGGCGCCAGCTGAAGAGTTTGTTGCCAAGGAAAAAGCGCAATTGACCGCGGATGCTGAACGTGAAACGCTGGAAACTTTACGTACCGAAGTTTTCTCGCTGAAATACCAAAAAGCTGCTGAGTTCAGGAATATGTTGCTGGGTGGTGGTTCTGCGGCGGCGAGTGGTGCTTCGGCGGGCAGTTCTGCCGGCTCTAATGCCGGACGGTTGAACCGTATTCTATCCCAACGTGGAAGCGTCACTTTTGATGTACGTACCAATACGATCTTCGTGCAGGATATGCCTAAGAAACTTGAGGAAGTACAGGCCATCATTAACAAGGTAGACGTGCCAGTTAAGCAGGTCATGATTGAATCACGTATGGTAATTGCTTCAAATACCTTTTCAAAAGCCCTGGGTGCACGGTTCGGTATCACACAAACCGGTACACCAGGTAGCAACACCAATATGACAGTGAGCGGCTCTTTGGGTAATCGTTTTACCGCAGTTTCCCCTACGGGTGTGGCCACGCAAGGTACACATAACGGTAGTATTCAAACCGCCAGCAATAATGGCAGTACATTGACCAGTTCGGACGGTTTGCCGGATTTGATGTCTAACCTGCCTGTGACCAATGCTTATGGTGGCATTGCTTTGAGTCTGCTTAAATTGTCAGCCAATTTGTTACTGAATTTGGAGTTGTCGGCACTGGAGGCAGACTCACGCGGTAAAGTGATCTCCAGTCCACGGGTCACTACCGCCAACCAGCAAAAAGCACGTATTGCTCAAGGGGTTGAGATTCCTTACCAGACCGCTACTAGCAGCGGTGCAACAGCGGTGAGCTTCAAAAAGGCTGAATTAAGCCTGGAAGTGACGCCGCAGATCACGCCAGACCAGAAAATTATTATGGACCTGGATGTACGTAAAGACAGTAGAGGTGAAACATTGCCTGGTGGTGTCGCTATCAATACCCAGAACGTGCAAACGCAGGTACTGGTAGGCAATGGCGAGACTGTTGTGCTCGGCGGGATATACGAACAGGTATCGCGTAAAGGGACTGATAAAGTACCTTTCTTTGGTGACTTGCCAGTGGTAGGTTATGCGTTCAAACGAAATACCAAGCAAGAAGACAAGACTGAGTTACTGATATTTATCACGCCGAAAGTCATGGATGAGACACTGGCCTTGAACTAATTGCCTCTCGCAACCCCGCTGTTACTGACAGCGGGTCAGCTTTGCCTTAAAATGCCCAACTGGATCGGTTGGGCTTTTTTATGGGTGAGCGTATACCAAACAATATCTTTTTAATCGGTTTGATGGGTGCAGGAAAAACCACGGTTGGCAAATTGATCGCCAAAAGCCTGGGGAAAACTTTCTATGACACCGATCATGTGATCGAGCAGCGCACCGGCGTGAAAATCCCTACCATCTTTGAGCTGGAAGGGGAGGCCGGTTTTCGCAAGCGCGAAACGTCTACCCTGGAAGAGCTGGGGCAGCAGGATAATATTGTGCTGGCCACCGGCGGTGGCGCCATTATCGCACCGGAAAACCGCGCCATTCTTAAACAGTACGGCTATGTGGTTTATCTGCGGGCAAATGTGAATGAGCTATACATGCGTACCCGCAATGATAAAAATCGCCCCTTGCTGCAAAACGTCGATGTCAAAGCCAAGCTGGAGCAGCTGTTTCATGCCCGTAATCCGTTGTACACCGCCACTGCCGATTTAATCGTTGATACCGGACACCAACCGGTGGCTGTCATTATCCAAAAAATTGAAACCGCATTGCACGCGCTGGAGCCTTCATGCAAACCTTAACTGTTAGCCTGGCTGACCGCAGCTATCCTATTCATATCGGTAACGGCCTGCTCAGCCAGGCTGAACTGATTCTGCCGCACCTTAAACGCAAGCAGGTGGCGATTGTCAGCAATACCACTGTGGCGCCTTTATATATGCAAACGCTTGTCCAGCCTTTGCGTGACGCAGGTATCAGTGTGATTGAAATCATTCTGCCGGATGGCGAGGCTTACAAGAACAGCGAAACACTGCAGACTATTTATGATCATCTGCTACAAAATCGCTGTGAACGTAACACGACACTGATTGC
>DATHWT010000132.1:0-6439 GCA_035460345.1 Methylophilus sp.
CAGGCCCATTCCGGTATCCACCGAAGGTTTGGGCAACGGATGCATGACGCCCGCTTCATCGCGATTGAACTGCATGAACACGTTGTTCCAGATTTCAATAAAGCGATCGCCATCTTCATCAGGACTGCCAGGCGGGCCGCCTGGAATATGGTCGCCGTGATCATAGAAAATCTCGGTACAGGGGCCGCAAGGACCGGTATCACCCATCATCCAGAAGTTATCGGAGGCATAACGTGCGCCTTTGTTGTCACCAATACGGACGATCTTGTCAGCAGGCACACCTACTTCCTTGTTCCAGATATCGTAGGCTTCGTCATCTTCTGCATATACCGTCACCATCAGGCGTTCTTTTGGCAAGGCATACACTTCTGTCAGCAATTCCCAGGCGAAAGTAATCGCGTCACGCTTAAAGTAATCGCCAAAACTGAAGTTACCCAGCATCTCGAAAAAGGTATGGTGACGCGCGGTATAGCCCACGTTTTCCAGGTCATTGTGTTTACCGCCTGCGCGTACACATTTTTGCGAAGACGCCGCACGCGTGTATGCACGCTTATCAAAACCGAGGAATACATCCTTGAACTGGTTCATGCCAGCGTTGGTGAACAGCAAGGTAGGATCGCCATGTGGCACCAGCGAGCTGGAAGCCACCACTTGATGGCCTTTAGAAGCAAAAAAATCCAGGAATGCCTGGCGGATTTGCTTGCTGCTAGGTTTACTGCCGTAACTAACTGTAGTCTTCTGGACTGTCATCTTCTGCGTGTCTATTCAAAATTTTCTTAATTACATCAAACGTAAACCCCCGGCTTTGTAAAAAACGGGCTTGTTTCGCCCACTCTTCGCGTGTTGCCGGGGCCGCTTTAAACTTTTTGCGCCAGACTTCTCCGGCGCGTTCGACTTCATTTACCTGTAATGTGGCTACTGCTTCGGCCACCAGATGGTCATCAATGCCCTTTTCCCTTAGTTCATTAGCAACTCTGGCAGCACCAAACTTGGCCTGGCGGGCATGTACCATCTGTTCGGTATAACGGGCATCGCTTAACCAGCCACGCGTTTTGAAATCTGCAATCAGTGCGGCAATATCATCGGTTTCGCTGGCATAACCTTTAAGTTTCTGGGCCAGCTCAGCCGCGGCGTATTCACGTTTGCTTAAATACTCCAGGGCGCGCTGGCGCAGTGACTTTTCAGGCTGCTGACGCAAGTGATTTAATCATCCTCAGTTCTGGCGGCTGTCATGCCATCTGCCAGGATATTTGAGTTGGCACGAATCTGCGCTTCGATTTCAGCAGCAATGGCCGGGTTTTCGCGCAGGAACTCCTTGGCGTTTTCTTTACCCTGGCCGATTTTCTCGCCTTTATAGCTGTACCAGGCGCCTGACTTCTCTACCAGTTTGGCGTTAGAGCCCAACTCGATCACTTCACCCAAACGGGAGATACCTTCGCCATACATGATGTCGAATTCTGCCTGTTTAAACGGAGGTGCGACCTTGTTTTTGATGACTTTCACGCGTGTCTCTGAACCTGTGACTTCATCACCCTTTTTGATTGCACCGGTACGACGGATATCCAGGCGCACGGATGCGTAGAATTTAAGCGCGTTACCACCGGTAGTGGTTTCCGGGTTACCGAACATGACACCGATTTTCATACGGATCTGGTTAATGAAAATCACCAGTGTGTTGGTACGTTTGATATTACCCGTCAATTTACGCAAGGCCTGTGACATCAAGCGTGCCTGCAAGCCCATGTGGCTGTCACCCATTTCGCCTTCAATTTCGGCACGCGGTGTCAGCGCCGCAACGGAGTCGACTACCACGATATCCACTGAACCGGAACGCACCAGCATATCGGCGATTTCAAGCGCTTGCTCGCCGGTATCAGGTTGGGAGATTAATAAATCCGGCACATTCACACCCAGTTTGGCCGCGTATTGCGGGTCCAGCGCATGCTCGGCATCGATAAACGCGGCGACGCCACCCAGTTTTTGCATTTGGGCAATCACGGACAGAGTTAATGTTGTTTTACCTGAAGACTCAGGACCATAGATTTCAACAATCCGCCCACGTGGCAAACCACCTACGCCAAGCGCAATATCCAGGCCTAGTGAGCCGGTCGACACCACCTGTAAATCTTCACCGATATCAGCATCGCCCATACGCATGATAGAGCCTTTGCCAAATTGCTTTTCAATCTGGGAAAGTGCGGCGGCGAGTGCTTTGCTTTTGTTGTCATCCATGGTGTTGCCTTTTGTATGTGTGGGAAAATGCGCTTTTGATTTAAACGCTATATAATCAGATAAATAACTGCTAATTATTTCATAAATCGACCATCAGTGATATGGCATTCGAACGATTAGTGCACTGAATTGTCAACCGTAATAAGGCATACACGTTTAATAGCCATCATGCTTTAAATCGTTTTCTGTGAGAGGAGCCTTTATGAAGATCGTTAAATACATTTTAGGTGTTGCATTAAGCAGCATTGTCGCATTATCCGCCCATGCTGATAATAACTGGTCAGTCGGTGTTGTAGTGGGTAATCCTTATGCTCCCCCACCCGTTTACTACGCACCGCCACCGGTGTATTACGCACCCCCGCCTGTTGTGATTTACCGCCATCCGCAGAGCACGTACTACAGCGCTCCAGGCTACGGTTATGCGCCACCAGCGCCCGGGTTTATCCAGTTTGGCTATGGTAACGGCTATCGCGGTTATGATCGGGGCCCACGTGGTCCGCGCGGCGGCTGGGGACATGGTGGCCATGATCACGGCCACCATCATCACTAATTCTAACCGGTTAATCTAACCCGTTTCAGCAAGCCGGTTAGCACATAACTGGCTGCTTGCTGCCGAATAGCTGCCCTATCACCTTCGAAATATTGGGTTTCGACAGCTAGTTTTGCTGGTTGCATTAGGTCCACGCGCACAGCCCAAGCGAAACAAACCGTGCCTACCGGCTTTTGTATTGAACCGCCTGTCGGGCCTGCAATGCCGGTCACGGAAGCGCTAATCTGGGCATGACTATGCTGCAATGCGCCTAGCGCCATTGCCTGTGCGACTTGTTCACTGACCGCACCATGGGCCTGAATCAAGTCGGCTGGCACACCTAACATATCTACCTTGGCTTCATTGCTATACGTCACAAAGCCACGGTCAAACCAGGCAGAACTACCCGCAATCGCAGTGATCGCCTGAGCCACCATGCCGCCGGTACACGACTCAGCCAGCGCCAGCTGCCAGCCTTTAGCCTGTAAAGCCTGGCCTAAATCGCTACTTAAAGGTTCAAGGTATTGCATCACAACCACCTTTGCATGAGTTGCAGCACAACAATCGCCATCACTGCCGCCAATCCATCATCCAGCATCACACCAAAACCACCGCCTACATACCGGTCTGCCCAGCTGATAGGGAATGGTTTCCAGATATCGAACAGACGGAATAATACAAATGCGGCCACCCACCAGAACCAGGTCATAGGCACGGTCACCAATACCGCTGCCATGGCCACAATTTCGTCCCAGACGATGGCACCATGGTCGCTGACACCGAGCACGCGGCCGGTGAATGCACAACACCAGATACCAAACAGGAATAGCAGTATCAATACCAGCCACTGCTGCCCTAGAGGCAAGTACATGATAATCCAGAAAAGCGGGAAGCCCAGTAAAGTACCGGCCGTACCGGGTGCTTTGGGGAACAAGCCAGTGCCTAATCCCAGGCTAAGAAAATGCAAGGGATGCGAGAAAAGCAGCGTCACATCCGGCTCTATTCCTGAATGATGCTTAATCAAAATGCAGATAGCCTTTCTGCGACAATTCAATGGCAGTTTCGCCATTGAGCACTGTCAGTCCCGGCGATCCGGTGATACTGCCGATCCGGCTTAGAGGAATTGCGAGTGTGTTTGCCAAAGCAAGCACCTCATCACGCCGCCGGGGCGAAGCTGTAAAACAGAGTTCATAATCATCCCCTCCCGCCAGCACCGCTTGCTGTATGGCTGCCATAGACAATCGGGAACCAAGTAATTCTGGTTTAGGCAGTGCTGCCCAATCGAGCCTGGCGCCTTTGCCGGATGCTTTGAGTATATGGCTTAAATCTGCCAGCAAGCCATCGGAAATATCGAGCGCCGCATGCGCGGTTTCCTGTAGTGCCAGGCCTAGTGCCACGCGTGGTTGCGGCTGATGCATGGCAGGAGCAAAATCAGCCACATCGTCTGCATCCAGCTCCAGCTTACCCAGCCGATGTTGCAGCCACAAAGCGGCTTTCCCCAATGTGCCGCTGACCCAGATATCATCACCAGCTTGGGCCCCGTCGCGCCTGATGGCTTTACCCACTGGCACTTCGCCAAAAATATTAATGGCTATATTCAATGGTCCGCGTGTGGTATCGCCACCAATCAGCGATACGCCAAAGGTATCGGCGCAAGCGAATAAGCCGTGGCTGAACGCGCTCAACCATACTTCATTGATCTCAGGCAAGGCGATCGATAATGTGGCCCATTTAGGCTTTGCGCCCATTGCCGCCATATCGCTGACATTGACTGCCAAGGCTTTCCAGCCGATTGAATAAGGATTAGCCTCGGCGAAAAAATGCGTGCCGGAGACTGACATATCGGCAGAAATGGCCAGTTGATGGCCGGGAGAGACGCTGATCAATGCCGCATCATCGCCCACACCCAGATCCACTGCGCTCAAATCGCCCAGTCCTGGGCGCGTGAAATATTGCGCGATAAGATCAAATTCAGCCATGCCGGTTTTTCCACCAGCGTTGTAGCAGGATAACCACTACCCAGGCCAATGCGATGCCGACCAGGTCAGCGCACCAGTCATAGATACTAGGTTGTCTTGTGGTGGTCATCACACCTTGTAATATCTCCATCAGGGCGCCAAAGGCAGTTAAACCAACAGCGATAGCCAGCCGGTGCGTGGAGAAAGCCATCATGCCCCAGAATGTCACGCCGCCAAAAGCAATAATATGCTGTATTTTATCTTTGTACAGCGAGCCATCATTGCTCGGCGGCATTTCCATTAATAACAAATAGGTCAGTAAAGTGAAACAGGCGATAAAAATCAGCGTAGCGATGCTTTTGTAATTCATGATTCATTTATGCTTTAACGATGGGAGCTGGACGCTGGGCAGATTTGGGCCTGAAGGATTTAACGATAGTGTCCGCTGTTTCCAGGTAAGGCATGGGCTGGTCTTCGGTTGCCAGCAAATCCAGGCAATAAGGCACGGCGGCAAAAATGCCTGGCACCAGCACATTACCGTCATCATCTTTCAATCCTTCCAGGGTTTCCTGTATAGATTTGGGTTGACCTGGCAGATTGATGATCAGGCATTGCTTGCGTATCACCGCCACCTGGCGCGACAAGATGGCAGTTGGCACAAAACGCAGGCTGATTTGCCGCATCTGCTCGCCAAAGCCCGGCATGTCGCGATCGGCAATCGCCAGCGTGGCCTCAGGCGTGACATCCCTGAGTGAAGGCCCGGTGCCGCCGGTGGTAAGAATCAAATGACAATGCGCGTCATCGACCAATTGCCTGAGCGTTTCTGAAATAAACGCCTGCTCATCGGCAATCAGGCGGGCGACCGTTTCAAAGGGAGATAGCAGGGTTTTTTCCAGCCAGGAAGACAAGGCGGGTATGCCCTTGTCTTCATATACGCCCTGGGATGCGCGATCACTAATGGATACCAGCCCGATACGCGTGAATTGTGCTTGCATAACTATTGGTCTGTTAAGTTTGAGGTTGATATGACATTGGACCGGATTGAATGCGCCAGGATTGAATTGCTGAGAATCCAGATAGTCTGTGTTAATGTACCAGCACATCATAACATTACCCGACGCATGAGTCAGACTAAAAAGTGTCATTGATTATGGAGAAGTCAGATGAAAGTTTTATGCAACACAGCGTATTTCAGCTCTAAAGCCAGCGTGCCAGGCAATCGGTTTCCCAAACTGTTCCTGCTTGCAATAATGACACTATTAATGACTTCACCCGCCGCGTTTGCTGATGACAATCTCTATGCCAAAAATTACCAGGCACAGAATCAGGGTAATTTGCATTCACTGCAAGCCAGGCCAGAACCCGAGTTACTGAGCGGTAACCGCCGTGATGATGACAATATCACCATGCTGGAAAGTGGCTATGACCTGATGGGTTTCAGTAATTTTGAATCGGGGGAAGTTGCGCCGGAGCAAGCGTTAGACCATGGCCGCACTATCCAGGCGGACAAGATTCTGGTCTACGTTAAAAAAGCGGGCAACACTTCGCCCTCCTCAAAAATGGAAGTGATCAAGGAAGCCATTAAAAAAGGGCAATCGCTGACTGAAAAAGATGTGGCTGCCCAACCTGGTAAATATCGCTATTACGCGACTTTCTGGGCAAAACTACCGCCACCGGTGCTGGGCGTACATGTGATCAAACTGGTGTCTCGCCCATCTTC
>DATHWT010000133.1:0-7371 GCA_035460345.1 Methylophilus sp.
AAATGCAGGGCATAGCCCATTAACCAGGCTTTATCCCATAAACTAAACTGCGCACGCAGGTCTTCCAGGTAGACAATCCTGATCCCTTCCAGCTTAGCGACCACCTCCTGTAATTTGGCAGTTTCCAGAAACTTGCGTGACGTCATTACGGTACTGATCTTCGCCGCAATACAGGCATTTTGCAGTCCTGCGGTACCCGAGGTGTAATTCAGCATGGCTGGAATGCGCTTGAAAGCCATCATGCCCAGGATCAGGGCGGCAGTATTGGTGACATTCGGCATCAACACGCCAACTGCTTCATTTGGCCGGCTGATTTTGGTGGCCAGACGGCCCAGCGCCAGGCTTTTCTTCAGCAGGTCCTTGTAGGTTTCCTCGACCTGATTCAGGTCTTCGATGATGCGCATATGGCTGCCGGATTTGGCAATCGCATCCAGCAGCGTTTCAAACAAATTACTGCAGTGCTGTGTCTCAAATAACAGGTTTTGCATGATGTTGCGCATGGCAACGCCAGCAATACGGCGGCGCTGCTTGCTGGTGAGCGGAGGTTGCGCTTCAGAATCAGTTTTTATTTCAGTGGTTGGCAAGACGGTCAGCGTCACCCTGGGAAATAACTTACGCGGATGTGCAGAGGATAAACGGCCAAAATAGGATTGCGCGGCACCTTCCACCCGTACCGGCAGCACTTTGACACCGGTTTTTGCGGCGACGAATCCCGGGCCGTCATACACCTTCATTAAGGCGCCGGTAGAAGTAATACGCCCTTCCGGGAAGATCACTACATTTTCACCAGCGTTTAATCGCTGGATCACTTTTTTCATCGCCAGCGGGCTGCTCGGGTTCACCGCAACATGCGGGGTCAAACTCAGGATTCCCCTGAAAAAAGGATTCTTCAGCACATCGCTGTGCACCACAAAGGTGGCGCGCTTGGGTAGAAACAGGCCAATCAGCATGCCATCCAGCAAGGACTCATGATTGGCGATAATCAGTAAGCGGTCTTCCGCCGGAATATTTTCCAATCCCAGTACACGGACACGAAATACCCAACGACACAACACTCTCAACATGCTGGCAAGCATTTAATTCCCCTATATATCTTCTTTTAGATAGCTCATGACATTTTGCAGTGCTTGCTGCATCCAGTCCTTATTCACCCAGAAATACACTTCGCGGCCAATCTTCTCACTGCGCAAGGCGCCACCGCGTTCAAGCACTTTCAGGTGGTGGGTCACGGCTGTGCGGCTAAGTTGCGAACCGTCGACGATTTGCAAAATGGTCAGGCGCTCATTTTTGTCAAACGATAACAAAATTCGTTGCCTGTGTGCATCACCTAATGCAACAAACAGGTCGGAAATCTCTGACCAGGCCTCCGGAATGTGTGTGATGGCTTTCATATAACTAAATAATTAGTTATTTAGTTATATGTGTCAAGCGCTTTTTAAAAAGGTATGTTTATTTAATGTCTGGGAGTGAAATGGCGGGTAAGCAATTGCAGCATCGCTTCATCACCAGGTTGCCCGGCACTGGCAACGGTTAGCCCTTGAGCCACGGCCTGCTCGGCAATGCGGTCATGATTCACAAACAGGGGAACAACTTTCAACCAATCCGAATGCCCGGCCAAATCGAGTAAAAAGCGCAAGGCTTCCGAACTGGTAATAATGATCGCTTGCAACTGGCCCGCATCGTAAGCCTGCGCCAACACAGCTGCATTCGCCTGCGGATTGATGCGGCGGTAACACTCACCAAATACCACTTCGGCGCCGCGCTGCTTTAAGCTATCCGCCAGGACTTCGCGGCCGCCGACGCCACGCACGATCAGTACGCGCTGACCTTGCATCTGCTGCAACTCTGGTAATGCCAGCAAGGACTCACTATCGAACCTGTCCTTGGGTGTCAGCACTTCGATGATGCCGAAGGTACGTAATGCATTGGCTGTAGTCGGGCCGATGGCAGCGAACTTTAAGGTGGCGGGGAATGAGGCTTGCTGTAATAAAGGCATGCCATATTGCACGGCATTGCTACTGATAAAGATGGCCCAGTCGAACTGGCCGAGCGGTGTAATGGCAGCATGAAAAGCCGTCAGATCTGGCAGGCTGGTGATATCCAGCAACGGGAAAGAAATCACCGACCCACCCGCGGCCGCGATGGCCGCATTCAGCTTTGTCGCCTGCTCGGGCGGCCGGGTGACTGCAATGTGCACGCCGGCCAGTGGCAGGGTCATTTCACGCCGTCCAGCGCAGCTAGAATCTTATCCGCACCACGGGCAATCAGCTTCAGCGCCAGTTGCTGTCCCAGTTTTTCAGCGGTTAGCGCCGGGCCAGTAACCGTTTCTTTCAGCATTTGCTGGCCATCCACGCTGGCCACAAAGCCTTGTATGGTGATAGTGTCATTCTGTTTGGTGGCATATGCGCCCAGAGGCACGGTACAACTGCCAGCCAACGCGCGGCTGAAGCCACGTTCGGCTTCCACGCATAACTGGGTATCCACATGATTAAGCGGCGCAAGAATCGCGATCAAATCCTGTCGGCTGGCATTGATTTCGATGCCCAAGGCACCCTGCCCCACAGCCGGGATACTCTCCGCCGGATCAATAAAGCCTTTGATGCGCTCACCCAGCTCCAAGCGGATCAAGCCGGCGGCGGCCAGAATAATGGCGGCATATTGGCCTTCATCCAGCTTGCGCAATCGGGTCTGTACGTTACCTCGCAGGGATTCAATTCTCAGGTGCGGGAATCGCGCCTGAATCTGGCTTTGCCTGCGCAGGCTGGAAGTACCGACGACGCTGCCTGCGGGCAAATCTGCCAAGCTGGTGAAGTTGTTAGAGACGAAAGCATCGCGCGGATCTTCGCGCTCGCCGGTAGCTGCCAGGGCAAAGCCTTCCGGCAAATGCATGGGCACATCCTTCAGGCTGTGTACGGCAAGGTCAGCCCGGCCATCAGCCAGCGCACTTTCGAGCTCTTTAACGAAAAGTCCTTTGCCGCCTATGCGCGATAAAGGTGAATCCAGGATCTGGTCACCGGTGGTGGTCATGCCTAAAATGCTGACCTCGCATTGTGGGTAAAGTGCCTGTAAACGGGCCTGGATATGTCGCGCTTGCCACATGGCCAATGCGCTTTCGCGTGAAGCAATGACCAGGGTTTTGGGAGAAGTTACGGTTGTCATACCGGCATTTTAACATAAGGTATTTTAGCCAGGCACAGCGGGCATGCGCCCGAACCTTTTGCATTACAAGAGTGTCCGATTGAGTTATGCTACCCAGGCATTCCAGCAAAAATACTGGAAAAAATGAAGCGATTAACGATAAAAAAGGAGGGCTGCCATGCAGTATCAAATCGATATTTTTCTTTCTTCACTCAACCAATTCTGGGTAGAGCTCGTCAACTTTGTACCGAAATTACTGGCAGTAGTAGTGATTTTATTTTTCGGCTGGCTGGTAGCCAAATTTGTCCGCGTCGGCGTGAAGCGCCTGCTTGAAATCACGCAGTTTGACGCCTTTGCCAAGCGCTCCGGCCTGGAATCATTCATGCGTAGCGCCAACCTCAATGTCACGCTGAGCGGGATTATCAGCCAGGTGGTTTACTGGCTGGTGATCTTGCTGTTTGTGATCACATGTGCCAATTCACTGGGCATGACAGAAGTGGCAATGTTGTTACGTGAACTGGCCAGCTATTTGCCACATATAATCGTCGCCATCCTGGTGGTGATATTTGGTACCCTGTTTGCGCGCTTTATCAACCGCCTGGTATTTGCCTGGTTACACAGCATCAAGTTTGAACAGGCACTGATCATCAGTACTTCAGCTGAATATTGCATCCAGATCCTGGCGATTTTCATTGGACTGGAACAGTTGGGCATCGGCATGCAGCTGATACACGCCTTGTTTATCATTGTGTTTGGTGCGGTGTTTCTGGCCCTGGCAATCGCGTTTGGACTAGGCGGTAAAGACTGGGCAGCCAAAGTAATAGAGCAGGCTGACCAGAAGAAGAAAATGTAATTGACCACACTCAGGGCCGTTTATACGGCCCTGATCATATGCTGATGGCGACGGCTGACTACCAGCGTCTCGGCAATCCCTTTAATCAGTACTACCCAGCTTGATTCCCCTGCCGCTTCACCCGCTTGCTCGTTTTGTTGTACACGCTGTTTTGCGTAACCGGCAATGGCATTTTTTGCGACCAATGCATTGCGGTGCACGCGCACAAAGCGGTCTGCATAAGTATGTTCCAGCTGATTCAGTGATGCCTCTAATAAATAACTTTTTTCCTGCGTGCGCACCGTCACATATTTAAGCTCGGCGCGTAAATACAGCACATCCTCCAGGGGAACCAGCAATATCTTGCCGCGCTCATGTATGCTCAAATGCTGCGGAGCTTCCTGCAATGCCTGCAAGGCCTGCGACTGCTTGGCTTGCAGGGGCCGCGCTTTCGTCAAAGCCGCCGCTAGCCTTTCCGCACGGATTGGTTTCAGCAGATAATCGATCGCGTTCAGGTCAAATGCCTGCAAGGCATAGTGATCATAGGCGGTGGTAAAAATCAGGTTTGGCGGCGTTGCCAGTTTGCGGATATGTTGCGCAAGTTCAATGCCATCCATCACCGGCATACGGATATCCACCAGCGCAATATCGACTGGCTGGCTTTGCAATACCGCCATCGCCTCCACACCATTGGCCGCTTCTCCTGCAATGGTATAACCACCAATATCGCCGACCAGGTCGCGCAAGCGCTGCCGGGCCAGGGGCTCGTCATCCACAATCAGCAATTGCTGGCTAGCCATGCGCCACCTCGGAGAGCGGGCGGGTAGGAATGGTGATTTCTACGACATACTGGCCTTGCGTCTCATACTGCTTGAGCCGCGCTTCCAAGTCGTAATGCAAACGCAAACGCTCACGTATATTTTTCAGCGCCATTTTATTGCCGCCGGATTTATCCGGCCGCGCCGACAATGGATTGCTGATTCGCAGCAGTAACTCTTTAGCATCTGCACGGATATTAATCACAATCTTGCCACCTTCTGCCAGCGACTCAATGCCATGATAGACCGCATTTTCAACCAGCGGCTGCAAAATCAGGGGTGGGATCATGATATTCATGGGAATCTCGGCCATATGCCATTCGCAGTTCAGGCGTTCATCCAGGCGCAATTTCTCTATGCTCAGGTACTGCTGGCATAAAGCAATCTCTTGCGCCAGAGGCACCAGCGCACGGTTATCCGCCATCAGCACACGGAACAACTCAGCCATATCTTCCAACGCTGTCTCCGCACGCTGTGGCTGGCTGCGTATCAACGACAACACCGCATTCAGGCTATTGAATAAAAAATGTGGGCGGATACGCGCTTGCAGCGCCTGCAAGCGCGCTTCGGCAATCGCCGGGGAATATGCACGCTGTAATAAATCGAGGTAATACAGGCATAAGGCCACATCGCCCAAGCACAGCAACACGATTTGCAGGTATTGAGCGGTAGAGAGTGGCGAAATCCAGAGTTGATAGCCATAGCTGCATAACAGAGTGAGCGCCAGCGCCAGCGTCATAATAGCTGCCAGCCCGATGCGGTACGGCAGGAGAATAATGAACGGATATAACAGGGTTAAGGCACCCATAGTCAGCAGCAAAGGCGGCAGCCATTGCCCGGCCAGTTGCGTAAGGTCAGTAGCCCATAGCGCGATATTCCAGCCTGGTTGGCCGTCAGAAACCGTCAGCAATCCCAGCAAACAAATATGCAATAACAGCACACGTAAATGTATGCCCAGATTGCGGAAGTTGGGGATGCGGTTGCCTTTACGCACAGCGGGATTCCCTTTTATGAAAGGCGGAACATGTATCTGCGCGAGTTTTTCCAAATACAGCCTTCTGACCTTGCTGTATCAAGCCTACTATTCCGGCTCCTGCGTTCCGTGCGCCTCGCACTTTATCTCGCTCAATCACTTAATCGCGCGTTTCATTTATAATGTCGTGCCAGCATCATAAGTATTAAGCGCCGGTGGCGCAAGCATGCGCTAGACGCCCAATTTCTGGCAGAAAGAATTTTTGCTTTGACAACTTCGCAATCCACACCACAATCTTCGCTGCACCAAAAAGACCAGGCCTGGTCGGGACGTTTCAATGAGCCGGTCGCCGAGCTGGTGAAACGCTACACCGCCTCGGTCGACTTTGATAAGCGCCTGGCTGCATTTGATATCCAGGGCTCCATTGCGCACGCCTCCATGCTGGGCACGCAAGGCATTATTTCTGTGCAGGATGTTGAAGATATCAAGCGCGGCCTGGGCGAAATTTTGAGTGAGATTGGAGCGGGTCAGTTTGAGTGGCTGCTGGATCTGGAAGATGTGCATTTAAATATTGAAAGACGCCTGACCGAGAAAATCGGCGATGCCGGTAAACGCCTGCATACCGGCCGTTCACGTAATGACCAGGTCGCGACCGATGTCCGTCTATGGCTGCGCAGCGTGGTCGATGACACCATTGCCGGTATCCGCGCACTGCAAACTTCGTTACTGGATCTGGCGGAGCAAAACGCTGACACCATCATGCCCGGCTTTACCCACTTGCAAGTGGCCCAGCCAGTCACGTTTGGGCATCACCTGATGGCCTACTTTGAAATGCTCAATCGCGATGCTGAGCGTTTTGCCGATGCACGCAAACGTATCAACCGTTTGCCTTTAGGTGCCGCAGCTTTGGCCGGTACCAGCTACCCGATTAACCGTGAACTGGTCGCTGAATTATTAGGCTTTGATAGCGTCTGCCAGAACTCACTGGATGCTGTATCTGACCGCGACTTTGCCATTGAATTTAACGCGGCTGGCTCGTTGCTGATGATGCATTTGTCACGTTTCTCCGAAGAACTGATTTTATGGATGAGCCCAAGATTTGGCTTTATTGATATTGCCGACCGTTTCTGTACCGGCTCTTCAATCATGCCGCAAAAGAAAAATCCCGACGTGCCGGAACTGGTGCGTGGCAAAACCGGACGCGTGTACGGGCATTTAGTCGGCCTGCTCACCCTGATGAAAGGCCAGCCACTAGCCTACAATAAAGACAATCAGGAAGACAAAGAGCCGCTGTTTGATGTCGCCGATACGTTATTGGTGACCTTGCAGATTTATGCCGACATGCTGCGCGGCATTACTGTGAAAGCCGACAATATGCGCCAGGCGGCACTGGAAGGTTTTGCCACTGCGACCGACTTGGCCGATTACCTGGTGAAAAAAGGCATGCCGTTCCGCGATGCGCACGAAGTCGTCGCGCATGCTGTGAAAGCGGGCGTGGAAACAGGTCGCGATCTGGCCGAATTCAGCCTGGCTGATTTACAGGCATTTAGCGCGACAATCACGGATGATGTGTTTGAAGTTCTCACGTTGGAAGGCTCAGTCGCCAGCCG
>DATHWT010000134.1:0-4434 GCA_035460345.1 Methylophilus sp.
TTCTGGAAAAAAGAAATTGGCGAGTTTGGCGAGCGCTGGGTCGAAGCCCGTGCCTCTGACGAACACGCAAAACAACAGTGGCAAAAGAATAATGGAAAGTCACCTACATGATGCAAGTATTAAATCCTGATGAAATGACAGTGTCGTACAAACTGTCACCGATGTCGTTTGAATCTACGCAAGAATTGCTGGACGCTTCTGACTTAAGCCTGACCGATTATGGCTGGAAGCTACAGCCGGAAGCGCAAAAGACCTTGATGATGGGCTTGTCGATACAGGAGGGCGGCTGCAATGTGCTGGTGCTGGGCACGCCGGGCTCCGGTCGGGCCGGGCTGTCCATGGCCGCCATGAGGGTTTCAGCAGTCAGCGGTATTGATACGTCATTGACTGATCTGGTCGCGCTATACGACTTCAGTCAACAATCCAGCGTCAATTACATCAAACTTCCGGCCGGGCTGGGCGCGCAGTTGCGTACAGTCATGGATATATTTATCAAAACACTGATGGCAGAAATGCCACAGTGGCTGGATAGTAACGGGCAAGCCAATCTTTCCCAAGCCGAGGTGTGGCTGGAAGAACGTATAGATAGCATGCGCGCGCAGCTAAGCAGCGCCAAATTATCTCCTTTGTTTAATGTGATCAAACCGGAAATACTGGCATATCTTCAGGCTTGGCAACAATTAGGCAATGAGCCGGAAAATAATGCAGAGGGTCTGGTGAATGAAGGCTTTTTAGCGCGCTTTAGAGTCAATTTGCTGGTTGATCAACGCGCTAACCTGACTGCCGGTGTTAAACAACCTATCGTGGAAGAAAAGGATCCAGGCTTTGCTGCTTTGTTCGGCACGCTAGAGACAGCGGCTGGCGAAGCTGCGCAATGGCCAGAGTTTTTGCGGTTACGTGCCGGTAGCCTGCACCACGCTGACGGCGGGATGTTGATGCTGCACTTGCGTGACTTGATGCAGGATGAGAGCAATGGCGGTGCATTGCTGGAAAAACTGTATCGTTTGATGCGTAACCATGAAATACAGATCGAAGACTGGGCCAATCATGCGCAACAAGGCGCGGGAGGTAATCGCCACAGCGCGTTGCCTGTGCATGTGAAGCTGATCATGATTGCCAGCCGCGAAGATTATTATGATTGCCTGGAAGCGCAGCCGGATTTCTTTGACTTTTTCCCCGTGAAAGTCGAGTTTGAAGACCGCGTCGTGGCTTCGTTGGAAAACTATGCCTGGGTAGCGGGCTATATTGCGCAGAAATGCCAGCAGCACAGCCTGCCGCATTTCAGTGGCGCCGCAGTCAATGAGCTACTGCATTTCATGCACAGGCTGGAAGAAGATCAGGGCCGTATCAGTATTCGTTTCGCACACCTGGATCAACTCATGTATGAAAGTGCCGCGGCAGCTGCTGACGCACGCCTGGTGACCGATGCGCATGTGAAACAGGCGCTATCAGCGCGGCTGTTACGCCAGCAGTTTTTTGAAACGCAAATACGTGATTCGATTATTGATAACGAGTTGCTGATCCAGGTGCACGGTGACGTGGTTGGTCAGGTCAATGGCTTAACCCATATCGAGCTTGGCGATGCCAGTTTTGGCTCGCCTATCAGGATTACGGCACGCTGTTATCCTGGCCGCAGTGGCGTGATCAATATTGACCGAGAAGTGGAGATGAGCGGCCCCAGTCATGATAAAGGCATCTATATCCTGCAAAACTGGTTGAGTGCCAGCTTCTGGGCACTGGCGCCGTTAAGCCTGAGCGCTTCACTGGTATTTGAGCAGGAATATAACGGTGTCGAAGGCGATTCAGCCTCTTGCGCCGAGTTGTTCGCCTTATTGTCGGCACTGACCGGTTTACCGATCAAGCAGGGTATTGCTGTGACTGGTGCATTGAATCAGTTCGGCGAAGTGATGCCAATCGGTGGCGTCAACGAAAAGATTGAAGGTTATTTCCGCGTCTGCCAGGCATTAGGCTTAAATGGTGAGCAGGGCGTGATTATCCCTAAACGTAACCAGCGCCACCTGGTGCTGGATGAGAGTGTGGTGACTGCCGTGAATAATGGCATGTTCAAGATTATTACCATTGAGCATGTGCTGGAAGGCATTGCACATCTCACCGGCTGTGAAGCTGGAGCACAGGAAGCCGATGGCACTTATAGCGGCAATACGCTGATGGCACGTGCGCAAACCATGCTCGCCAGTTTCAGGCAGACGCTGGAGCGTAACCAGGCCCACCTGGCCTATATTCAACCACATGTGGATGCCAGCAAGTCCTAGTTAAATCTATGGCCAGAACGCACAATAAAAAAACGGATACGCCAGCATCGACTGAAAAAGACGAAGATAGCTGCCGCCTGGATAAATGGTTATGGGCGGCGCGATTTTTTAAAACACGTAGCCTGGCAGCGGATGCAGTGGATGGTGGAAAAATCCGTGTTGATGGTGACCGCGCCAAGAATGCCAGGGAAATGAAGCCTGGCATGCGGATCAGTATTAAAAACAAGGATATGCAAATCGAGGTAGAAGTGCTGGCGCTAAGTAATGTGCGTCGTGGTGCGCCTGAGGCAGCCCTGCTTTATCGCGAAACAGAAGAAAGTGTGCGGGTGAGAGAGCAGGCAAAACAAAGCGGCGCCGATCACTTCGCCGAGCGTGATCGTGGCGTGGGTCGCCCCACCAAACGGCAAATGCGCGATATTCAGCGTTTTACCGGCAGGGAATGAGTATCCTGCCAGTCTAGTTGGGTTTGGCGTAAGCAGTCACCGTGCCTGTTTTGGCAACCGCCTGCGCACGGCACGACACATCCAGTTTCTGGAAAATACGTTTTAGGTGATTTTTAACCGTGTTCGCGCTGATATCCAGGATCATGCCGATTTCAAGGTTGGTTTTACCGCCGCGAACCCAATGCAGTATCTCTTGCTCTCGATCCGATAATCCGCCTTGCGCCATAGTGTCGAGTAAATCTTCATCCTTCACCAGTGGTGCCAAGTGTTCGACGCGTCGTATGGCTGCGTCCAGATGCGGCATCATCATGCCAAGCAATTGATCGGGCACATGAAACTCTTTGGTACGGTCAAAAAAGACATAGATGCAATCGGTCTGGCGACGTGTGTCACGCACACCATATACCAGTAGTGAATGCATTTTGTTCAATTGCTGGGTAAATGGATTAGGTGATTGCGCATACATGCCACTGGCATCGAACCGATTAATGACGTACCACTTTTCATCGTTATCCACCCAGCGCTTGTACAGGTTGCACATCAGGTAATTGATAATTGCCGAATCCTGCAACAGGACTTGAGTCGTGACGTCAGGCAGTGAGGACGCAACATCAAAATGCAGGTCGCCAGTACTGAAATTGCCCCAGGTCGCCAGCAATACATCGTGGCGCATCAGCGGATGCAGATCTTGTTTTAACCAGTTAAAAAACTCCACGTGACGCTTGATCGCGTACGAGTTCTGGATAGCATGCAGGATTCCTTCCCAGTGTGCTTGTTTTTTTTGTGCCAGCATGGGGTTACCTCAAAGTTGTTAAGCGCAGGGCAGGCTGTGCCCATGCACATTCATGGTTTAACTTTGTTTACGGCAGCGGGCCTCTATTTCTTTAATCCCCTGTATTCATTCCGGCGTGGCATAGGAAGTTGATAGAGATCAAACGAGATAAATTTGAAATTGGGTAGGGCAGGATTGATATGACAATTGCGTTAAAATGAATGCATCGTCTTTTCTAGTGTCATAGCTTGGTAAATACTGAGTGAGCAGGATATGGGCATCTTAAACAAGCTTCCGGGTGGCGTACGTTACTCCAGCCACAAAGAATGGCAGTTTTTGAAAAAGCTACCTAAATGTTGGCTGCTGGGTACGCTGTTATTTGCAGCGCCTATCCTTTATACCTGGTGGCAGCAAGGAGATTTGCTAACGCAGAACCTTGAGCGCACCTCCATGTTCATCGGTTTGCTGTTTACTTTCTGGTTCTTTATTGGCGCCCTGATGATTGGATTAATTGTCATCATCATTATGAAAGGGCCGGGCTACGTGGCCGATCCTTACTTTCTGCCCAAAGAAGATAAAAGCCTTGAGAACACACCTCCCAAGTGATCGATAAAGCAATAAGTCCTTGATTGCAGTTTGAAATCTGGTTTATAATCGCTGGTTTTGCAACCTTGCCACACTTTGTTTCGCATCAAAGGTGGCTATAACCGTAAGGAGATTACATGCGACACTATGAAATCGTGTTTATTGTTCACCCAGACCAGAGTGAACAAGTGCCTGCGATGATCGAGCGCTACCGTGCTCAAATCACAGGCAATGGCGGCAACATCCATCGTCTGGAAGACTGGGGCCGTCGTCAACTTGCCTACCCAATTAATAAAGTACACAAAGCCCACTACGTGTTGATGAACATCGAAGTGAGCCAGGAAGTGCTGGAAGAGTTGGA
>DATHWT010000135.1:0-1585 GCA_035460345.1 Methylophilus sp.
TCATGAGATGACTGCAGAGCCTCAATACGCTTTTCCAGACCGGCAATAGGTTGCTCGAAATCAAGATAAGTCAGTTTACTAGGCGTTAAACGTTTGGCACTCATTATGAATTCTTTAGTTAAAAAGTTCAGGCATTATAAAGGATTTTGACATTTTCTTTTGATAACCAGCCCTGTAAATTCAGCAGCAGGTCATCGTGCAACACCACTTGCCAGTCTTCGCCCAGCATTAAGCTGACTTGCGCAGCCTGGTTATGATAATCCACCTTGATCGGGCAACGCTTCTGCTCTTCATTGGCATAGCGATAAGGCGTTAACACCGTCATTAAGCGCTGCAGGTCGGATTGCCCGTTGCAGCTCAGGGTCAACATTTGTGCAAACCGGTTACGCACTGCGGCCAGGTCATAGAGCTTTCTGGCACTGACGCGTATGCCACCCGAAAACTCGTCATTTGAAATACGCCCTTCTACGATCAACAACTGGTCTTCCTTGATCCATTGGGCATGTTGCAATAACAACTCAGAACCAATCACTACATCTGTCCGCCCTACCGCATCATCCAGCGTGACGATGGCCATTTTACCGCGCTGTGTCATGCGCACGCGTACACCCATCACCACACCTGCCAGCAATTTAGGTTCATTCTGCGGCGCCAGATCACTCAGGTTGCCTTTAATAAACGGCCCTAACTGCGCCTTGTAACTCAGGTAAGGATGGCCGCTGAGGTAAAAACCCAGTGCTGCTTTCTCTTCCTGCAAGGCCTGTTCCGGGCTCCATGCGATCACCGCAGGTAATTGATGCTCAGTCTCCACCACACCGCCAAACAGGCAATCTTGCCCGGCATGTGCGGCGCGTTGCTCAGCCGCACTAATCGCGCCGTCCAAACCAGCCAGCAGTGCCGCACGGTTGTGTTCCAGCTTGTCGAACGCACCTGCCCGGATCAGCGATTCCATCACGCGGCGGTTAACTTTGCGTAAATCCAGGCGTTGGCAAAAATCAAAGATATCCTTAAACGGCCCCTCAGCCTCGCGTGAGGCGACAATCAGGTCGATCGCCGCTCCGCCAGTACCTTTGATGGCGCCCAGGCCGTATAAAATCTGCTGCGAGCTCATGGGCTTGAATTGGAAAATGCTGGCATTCACATCCGGTGGCAATACATCTACGTGGTTGCCGCTGCAATCATCAAAAAACGTATGCACGTTGTCTGTGTTGTTCATGTCGGCAGACATAGTGGCTGCCAGGAACGCGGCCGGATAATGCGCTTTCAGGTAAGCGGTATGATAAGCCACGAGGGCATAAGCGGCGGCATGCGACTTGTTAAAGCCATAACCGGCAAATTTTTCCAGCAAGTCAAACAGCTCATTCGATTGCTGCAAGGTCAGGCCATTCTTAAGCGCCCCCTCGTTAAAGATTTCGCGCTGTATCACCATTTCTTCGGGTTTTTTCTTACCCATGGCGCGCCGCAGCAAGTCAGCGCCGCCCAGGCTAAATCCGGCCACCACCTGTGCAATCTGCATCACCTGTTCCTGGTAGACGGCAATCCCGTAGGTTTCTTTCAGGATAGACTCGGTGGAAGGATGCGGATA
>DATHWT010000136.1:0-5999 GCA_035460345.1 Methylophilus sp.
ATTTCAGGCTGGGTGGAAGGCTTGCAATTGATGCAGGTTGGTAGCAAATTCGAGCTGACGATTCCTTCTGAACTGGCTTACGGTGCGAATGGTAGCGGCCCGGTGATTGGCCCGGATGCGACCCTGGTATTTGAAGTTGAGTTATTGGGTATTGAATAACCTTCTTGAACTAATGAGAAGTCAGCAAAACAAAAACCCGCCGAAGCGGGTTTTTTTATTATCTAAACTCTATGCTTAAACTAGACCCTGAAATTAGTCTTATGTATGGCTGGATTTAGGTTTGAATACGTAAAACAGGTTAGGCTCACTGACGATATACACATTGCCTTCATCATCGATTGAAACGCCTTCGGCCTGCGGAACATTTTCGTGCAAACCGTGAAAGCCTTTCCACAAGGCTAATGACCCCAGCGTTTGCCCTTCTTCATTAAATTGTTTGAGCAATTTTGACTCATCACTGAGCAAAAAGAAGTGACCGGTGCGCTCATGATAGGTAACAGAAGATAAGTCCCTCAAAGCCCATTTTAACGCTGGATCAAACTGCCGCATCCGTTGCACCTCTATCTGGCTCTGCTTGCCTTCATTAGGCTCATACAGGCCCTTCACAGACATCACATACTTGGGATCTCGTTCTTTCACGACGATTAGCCGGTGATGCACGCTATCCCAGGTCACTCCCTCAAAATTCTTGTTACCGCGCTCATTCATGCCAAATTTCAGCAATCGTGCATCCTTGATTGAGAGCTCACGCGTTTCCGGCTTGATTTGCAGGAGCCACAACTTACTTTCCCGCTCATCGGCTACTACATAATAATCTTTCTCGAGGTGCGAAATGCCTTCGAGGTCATCAGTGCCATGGACTTTGATTTCGCGGATAGGTGTGCCATCGCGGGTAAACTCTACAATCATGCTCATATCATTGAGCACGGTAAACAAAGTGCCGGTTTCATTATTGAAAGCCAGGCCAGAGGCGTTTTTGTAATCAGCGAGCTTCTTACCTTCAATCGTCACCTGGTAATCTGAAAGATCCAGGCCGTGATGATCATGGTGTGTGAATTGATGCCAAACATGCCAGGCCAATGCTTCGGCTTTCATGACATACAGGGTGGAGGCGATGGAAGCAATGACCGCTAGAGTAAAGCCTGCTTTTAACAACTTCGTTTTACTAAACTGCAAAATAATCTTCTCATTCATTTGAGCTAACTACCTGACTGCTGTCGCTAAGTATAGTTCCTAGTTTTATAGGACATTTACATGACAAGGATGCGATACGGTGCAATAGACCGCGACGGGGTTAGCTGGAAAAGTTGAACCAGGGTTAGAAAGTAGTTGTGCAGCCACTCATCGTATTGAGTGGGACTAAGCAAAAATAAACATAAATTCCAGATAACTTGGGTGGAATTCAAAGATGGATCAGGCAGATTCCTGACGTTGACCTCGGCCTAATAATGCACTGACGGCATCTTGCGCGGTTTTTTGATTAGTCAGCAATTGATTCACTTCAAAAGTAATTGGCATCTCGACATGAATAACTTCAGCACGTCGCATGACTTCACGCGCAGTGTTCACCCCTTCGGCCACGTGCCCCAGGCCTGCCAGAATGCTATCCAGTGATTTACCTGAAGCCAGTTGCAAGCCTACTTCGCGGTTACGCGAATATTGGCCGGTACAGGTCAAGATCAGGTCGCCTGCCCCGGCCAAACCCATAAAGGTATCGGCTTTGGCGCCTAATGCCATACCAAACCGGGTAATTTCGGCCAGGCCACGCGTGATCATGGCTGCACGCGCATTGTTACCAAAACCCATGCCATCAGAAATGCCGGCAGCAATCGCCATGACATTTTTCACCGCGCCACCGACTGAAGCGCCGATGACATCGGTGCTGTTATACACGCGCAAACAGCTGCCATGAATCAATTGTGCTGCCTGTTGGGCCAGCTCTTTATGATTGGCTGCCAGTGTGATCGCCGTCGGTAAGCCGCGCACCAGCTCAGCAGCAAAGCTGGGGCCGCTCAATACGCCCCATGGATACTCGCTACCCAGTTCTTCCTGCGCTACTTCAAATGGCAGTTTTGCTGTTTGTGGTTCCAGCCCTTTATTGGCCCAGATCAAAGGCTGGCTGATGCCTAATGCTTTCAGCTGTTGCAGGATCGGGCGAAAGCCAGCGGTTGGCACCACGGAAAGAATCAGGTCTGCACCGGCAACCGCAGTTGCCAGGTCATCTTCAACCGTGAGTTTTTCAGGGAAAGGGAATTCACCCAGATAGAGCGGGTTGGCACGCGCTTTACGCATGCCGGAGACATGACCACTGTTACGCGCCCACAAAACCACGTCGTGTTGCAAGGCAATATGCATGGCAAGTGCGGTACCCCAGGCACCTGCACCCAAAACGGCGACTTTACTCATTGATATTTATCCAGAAAAAAAGTAAGCCAGCGATGGCTTACTTTTTACTTAAATAAAAATTAGTTAGGCGCGCCAGCGGCTTGTGCAGCCTGCTGTTGCTGTTGCAGGTATAACGCTTCAAAGTTGATCGGGTTCAGCAATACTGGCATGAAACCGGCACGTGTCACCATATCGGAAATCGCTTCACGCGCATATGGGAACAGGATGTTTGGGCAAGCCACTGACAGAATCGGCTCCAGGTTTTCCTGCGGTACATTACGGATCGCGAAAATGCCGGATTGGTTTACTTCGACCAGAAATGCCGTTTTGTCTTCAATTTTAGCAGTCACCGTCACTTTGATAGACACATTGAAAATGCCATCCTGAACTTGCTCAACCGCATTTCCCAACTCTACGTTGATTTGCGGGGTAGTACGCTCGGTGAAAATAGCCGGTGCATTCGGCACTTCGATTGACGCATCGTGCACATACAGTTTCTCAATGCTGAAAACTGGGCCTGCGTTCTGTTCTGCTTGGTTTTGTGGTTCCTGAGCCATGAATCTATCCTTGTAATTTCAATACGCAAAGCCGCTATTCTAACTGGTCATACACGGCCTGACTATGTGTTTTTTGTGATGGTTTTTATCTGGATTTCTATCCCGCCATTATACTGCGAGCAACGGGTCCAACTCGCCACGTACATCCAGTGCATGCAAATCATCAAAGCCGCCGACATGGCGCTCGCCTATGTAGATTTGCGGCACGGTACGGCGTCCGGTTTTCTCCATCATTTCCGCGCGCAATTCAGGTTGCAAATCTATGCGGATTTTTTCAATTTCGGCCACGCCTTTGTTGCGCAACAAGCGCTCGGCATTGATGCAATAAGGGCAAACTGCCGAGGTATACATCACTACTTTTGCCATGACTACCTTTCTGACTTCACTTTTTTGTCCAAGCTAATCGTATGCTCAAGCTTGCTATTATTACTTGCCAAGAGGCATTTTGGCCTCAAGCCAGGCTTGCATGCCCCCTTTTAACTGGTGCAATGCGGTAAATTGCTGCGCTTTGAGTATTTTTGCGGCAGAACGGGTACGGTTACCTCGCTCGCACACCAGCAACACAGGCTTATCCTTAAACTTTTCCAGCTCTTTTATTCGTGTGGCCAATTCAGACAGGGGCACATTACGCGCGCCCTGCAGATGTCCCTGTTTAAACTCATCCGGCTCACGTACATCCAGCACCAGCAGTTGTTTGCGACTCATCAGCATCACCGCTTCTGTCGCTGTCACCAATGTGCTGCCTGCCGCAGGGCGGCTGAACATGGGCACCAGCAATGCCAGGCCAGAGCCGAGTGCCAGGCCAATCAATAATACATTTTCTTTTAAAAATTCCACGTGATCTTTTACCTTCTATGTTGTCGGATACGCAGTCAGCATCAGCCTTAGGTATGCGCGGCCTGCGGTTGCGATTATAATAGCCTAATTCATGAATCCGACGTCCCGTCACCACTTTTAAAATTGTTAGCCATGTCAATCAAACCTGTTATTTTGCTCATTCTCGATGGTTTTGGTCATAGCGAAACCACTGAACATAATGCCGTATTACAAGCCAGCACGCCTAACCTGGATAACCTGAAAACGCATTACCCGCATGGCCTGATCAATGCCTCCGAGCACTATGTCGGCCTGCCTGATGGCCAAATGGGCAATTCTGAAGTGGGCCACCTGAATATTGGGGCGGGACGTATCGTTTTTCAAGACTTCGAGCGCATTAACAATAGCATCAGCAGTGGCGAGTTTTTCAAACTGCCAGCGCTGGTCAATGCCATGCAAACGCTGAAAGCACACGACAAGGCTTTGCATATTCTTGGCCTGCTTTCCGATGGTGGCGTGCACAGTTACCAGCCACATATCCATGCGCTGGTCGAAATGGCCAAGCAGCAAGGCCTTAACAAAGTCTATATACATGCTTTCCTGGATGGGCGTGATACGCCGCCAAAAAGTGCGCAGCCTTATCTCGAAGCGCTGGAAAATCACCTGCAAGCGCTGGGCGTGGGCAAGGTTGCCACGGTCAGTGGCCGTTTTTACGGTATGGATAGAGACAAGCGCTGGGAACGTGTTTCGGTCGCCTATGAGTTACTGGTCAATGGCAACGCCGAGTATGTAGCTGCCGATAGCCTGACCGCTTTGCAGCAAGCGTATGCCCGCGATGAAAGCGATGAGTTTGTGAAATGCACAGCGATTCGTGCAGCCGATGAGGCGCCTGTGCGTATGGAAGATGGTGACGCACTGGTGTTTATGAACTTCAGGAGTGATCGCGCCCGCCAGCTTACAGATGCCCTGCTGAATCCGGCATTTGATGGTTTTGCGCGTAACCGTGTGCCAGCGTTCAGTCACTACCTGACCCTGACGCAATACGATAGGAACCAGCGTTTGGCACACCCGGTTTTTGCGCCTTTCACAGTGCCGAATACCTTTGGCGAATATGTCGCCAATCTTGGCCTCAAGCAATTGCGGATAGCCGAAACAGAAAAATACCCGCACGTGACCTTTTTCTTCAACGGTGGCGAAGAAACTGTGTTTACCGGTGAAGACCGCATTCTGGTGCCCTCACCTAAAGTCGCGACTTATGACCTGCAACCGGAAATGAGCGCTTACGAGCTCACCGACAAGCTGGTCGCGGCGATTGAGTCACAGCAATACCAGGCGATCATTTGCAATTATGCCAATGGGGATATGGTTGGCCATACCGGTAACCTGCAAGCCGCCATTAAAGCAGTGGAAACGCTGGATGCCTGCGTAGGCAAGGTGGTCGCTGCCGCGCAAAAAAGTGGTGCCGAGGTGATTATTACGGCTGACCATGGCAATGCGGAAAGCATGTTCGACCATGATAGCGCCCAGGCCCATACGCAACATACCACCAACCTGGTGCCATTCATTTACATTGGCCGCTCTGGCAAAGTGAACGCTGATGGCGCACTGTCCGATATCGCGCCAACCTTGCTGACCTTGATGGGCTTGCCAAAACCGGTTGAAATGACAGGTGAAAGCCTGATTGTACTGAGTGAAGCGGTCTAAGCAGACATTGGTGAATGCCTGTACCTCATCGCTAACTCTTACTTTGCGTAAATGTTTGCCTGCGGCCTGGCTGCATGCCCTGCTAGCCACAGGACTATGTGCTCTGCTCACAGCAGAGGCATTGCCTGCCATGGCGGCAAGTAGCGACAAAGCAGATGCCGCCAAAGGCGACCTGGAACAGGTCAAGGAAAAAATACAGCAGCTGGCCAATGCCATTAAAGCCTCGCAACTGGCCAGGCAAGATGCCAATGAGGCCCTGAAAGCTTCCGAAACCGCCATCAGTGCCTCACGTAAAAAGTTACGCGATATCCAGGATGCGCAACAGGAAAACCGCGGCAAACTGCAAGATTTGCAAAAGCAGATGTCGCTGTTACAGCGCCAGGTCAACCAGCAGAACCAATCACTCAGCCAGCAGCTTAACCAGCAATACCGGCATGGCAATAACAGTCCGTTACAGATGCTGTTACAACAACAGGATCCGGCCAATACTACCCGCAATCTCAAATATCTCGGTTACCTGACGGCAGCGCATCAGGA
>DATHWT010000137.1:0-13812 GCA_035460345.1 Methylophilus sp.
CCGGAAAGTTTATTTAAAGTTTCTTGCGCTTCAGTGTCACTGACTTCGATGCGAGCCAGATGCGCTATACGTTTGATGTCTTCAAGAGTGAGTGCCATAGAGGATAAGTCTTCAAGAATTCGAAATCACATCTTAATTTCATGTGCGTTTTGCGCTATTATACCTTGATTTCAAGCCACACTCGGCTGGCGCTTCAAAAGTCGGAATTTTACAGGATAAAACATGTTCGGTGCACTTAACAGCTACTTCTCCAATGATCTCGCAATCGACCTTGGCACAGCCAACACCCTGATTTACGTGCGCGGCAAGGGTGTGGTACTGGACGAGCCGTCTGTAGTTGCCATTCGTACCGAGGGCGGACCCAACGGAAAAAAAGTGTTGCTCGCAGTAGGCTCCGATGCGAAAAGCATGCTGGGCCGTGCCCCAGCCAACATCCAGGCAATTCGTCCGATGAAGGATGGCGTGATTGCCGACTTCACCATCACTGAGCAGATGCTCAAGTTTTTTATCCGTAAAGTGCACGAATCCCGCTGGTTCTCCCCTAGCCCACGCATCATCATCTGTGTGCCGGTCGGCTCTACCCAGGTAGAACGCCGGGCAATCAAGGAATCTGCGGAGCGCGCTGGCGCCAAGCAGGTTTTCCTGATTGAAGAGCCAATGGCAGCAGCGATTGGTGCCGATATGCCGGTAGCGGAAGCAACCGGCTCCATGGTGGTGGATATCGGTGGTGGTACCACTGAAGTCGGCGTAATTTCATTAGGCGGTATCGTTTACGCTAAATCCGAACGCGTCGGTGGCGACAAGTTTGACCAGGCGATTATTGATTACATCCGCCGCAACTACGGCATGCAGATTTCCGAACCCACCGCTGAAGCAATCAAGAAAAGAATCGGTTCTGCTTTCCCGGGTTCTGAAGTGCTCGAGATGGAAGTCACCGGCCGCAACCTGGCAGAAGGCTTGCCACGTAAATTTACCATCTCCAGCAACGAAATCCTGGAAGCACTGACCGAGCCATTGAATTCTATTGTTGGCGCAGTGAAATCCGCACTGGAACAAACGCCGCCTGAACTGGGTGCCGATATTGCTGAAAAAGGCATGGTGCTCACCGGCGGTGGTGCGTTGTTGCGCGACCTGGACCGCTTATTGGTAGAAGAAACCGGGTTGCCTGTCATCGTGGCTGAAGACCCACTCACTTGCGTGGCCCGTGGTTGTGGCCGTGCACTGGAAGAAATGGACAAACTGGGCAATGTATTTGCCAGCGAATAAGATAAGGTCCGGCTGGCGCTATCCTCATTATGCTCAAAGGCATACACCAACAGCTTGATCCGCACGAATCCCCGGCCTTTTTTATCCAGGGGCCGCGGCCTTTCTCACGCCTGATGTTTTTTTGCGCATTGTCACTGGTCATGATGGCCATCGATGCGCGTTTTGAATACCTGAGCCAGGTACGTCAATGGTTCAGTGCCGCCCTGCATCCACTGGAAATCGTCGCCAGCGCGCCGAATGAGTGGGGGCGTAACATCAACACCTATTTCACCTCGCACAACCAGCTGATCCAGGAAAACTTCAAGCTTAAGCAGCAGGGCCTGATCGATAATGCCGCACTGCAGCGCCTGGCGACCGTCGATGCCGAGAATGTACACTTGCGCACACTGCTGGCTGGTGATGCGCCTATTATCCCGAAAGCCACGCTGGGTGAAGTGATGCATATGGGTCGCGACCCCTTCAGCAATATCATCACGCTCAATCGCGGCAGCCGTCACGACATCACGCCCGGGCAGGCAGTGGTGGACGAGCAAGGCGTGGTTGGCCAGATCACGCGCGTCTACCCGTTTACCAGTGAAGTCACGCTGATTACCGATAAAAAATTGTCCATCCCTATCCAGATTGAGCGCAATCAATTGCGCGCGATTGCTTTCGGCGAAGGCAAACGCAATACGCTTGATATCCCGTACCTGCCGACCAGCGTCGATATCAAAGTTGGCGACAAACTGGTGACTTCAGGCATTGACGGCGTTTATCCAGCCGGATTGGCCGTCGCCATTGTGACGCAGATTAAACAAAGCCAGGATTCACCGTTTGCCAAAATCGTCAGCCGCCCGATCGCCGGGGTGAACAACCACAAACATGTATTGATTTTAAAAATCCCGGAAGCCCCCGCCATCAACCCGGTGACTGATAACAAGCCGGTATTGCCGCGTAACAATGCACAGCATCTGGATCAATCCGTGGTCGATGTGCTGCAAAAAAACAATGCCGCCGTGGACCCGCACCCCGTCACCGAAATTCCGAGCCTGGATTCGGGTGATACGGAGCCAGCGACTGTGGTACCACTGGCACCTGGGGCCACGCCTGATAGCGCGCCAGCCAGCAATCAGCAGGTTCCTACCGCACCGGAGCATCCATGAAACCGGTTAAATTCAGCACTTTCTTTTTCACCTTGCTGGTCGGCCTGGTGTTCCAGCTATATCCCTGGTCCAACTCCGGTGTCATTATCCGCCCTGATTTTCTACTGGTGATTGCACTCTACTGGTCATTACAGGCGCCCTACCACTGCAATATTGGCTGGGTATGGTTCGCCGGACTGCTGGTAGACCTGTCAACCGGTAGCCTGCTTGGCCAGCATGCGCTATCTTTCTCCATCACCGCGTTTCTTGGCCTGATTTACCAGCGCCGCCTGGTGCTGTTTAACCGCTGGCAATTATATTTATACCTGGTATTCCTGTTCGGCATGCAACGTTTGCTGATTATGCTTCTGAAACTGTTTGCCGGCAGCGAATTGCCTGACTGGACTTATGGCCTGCCGGTGATTTCCGACCTGATCCTGTGGCAAATCATGATCGTCTGGTTCGGCGAACTGTCGCGCCCGAAAAAGCTGTAAGCGCATGGGGTATAGCACCGAACTCAAGAATCATCAGAACGAACAGCACAAGTTCAGGGTTCGCCTGGTTTTTCTGGTATTAGTGGTGATAGGCGCGTTTTCGGCACTGGCCGGGCGCTTTTATTATCTACAGATATTCCGCTACGATTACTACCAGACGCTGGCGGAAAACAACCGCATCTCGATTGTACCGATCACGCCCAACCGTGGCCTGATCTCTGACCGCAACGGCATTATCCTGGCGCATAACTTTTTTGTGTATACGCTGGAAATCACGCCTTCTAAAACAGATGATTTGCAGGATACGATTGAAGAGCTTGGCCAGCTGGTAGAGATATCGCCTACCGACTTAAAGCGCTTTAAAAAGCTGCGCGGGCAAAGCCACACGTTCGAGAGCATTCCTATCCGCACGCATCTCAATGAGTACGAAGCGGCCAAATTTGCGGTGAACCGCTTCCGCTTTCCCGGTGTAGAACTGAAGTCACGCTTATTCCGCCACTATCCTTACGGCACACTTGGCACGCATGCGATCGGCTATATCAGCCGTATCAACGAAAATGACCTTAAGCAACTTAAAGAAAATAACCAGCTTTCAAATTACAAAGGCACCGAGCACATCGGCAAGGCCGGGGTGGAGCAGGCTTATGAGGAGCAATTGCACGGCATCACCGGGTTCCAGCAAGTAGAGATTGACGCGGATGGGCGCGCGGTGCGCGTGCTTTCCAGTGCGTCACCGACCTCTGGCAATAACATCGTGTTGTCTATGGACGCCAAGTTACAGGAAATCGCCGAACATGAATTTGCAGGCCGCCGCGGCGCGCTGGTGGCCATCCAGCCCAAAACCGGTGAAGTACTGGCGATGGCCAGCATGCCTTCGTTTGACGCCAACCTGTTTGTGGATGGCATTGATTACGACAACTGGAACCTTCTGAACAATTCGCTGGATAAACCGCTGATCAACCGCAGCCTGAAAGGTATTTACCCGCCAGGCTCTACCTTTAAACCGTTTGTGGCACTGGCCGGATTAGAGTCCGGCAAACGCCAGCCACCATTCGCCATTAGCGACCCGGGCTATTTCATGCTGCCGAACAGCCGTCACCGCTACCGCGACTGGAAGCCCTCCGGCCACGGTGCGGTGGATATGCGCAGGGCAATTACCGTGTCTTGCGATACGTTTTTTTACGGTCTGGCGATGGAGCTGGGTATAGACCGGCTGACCGATTTTGTACGCCATTTTGGCTTTGGCGAAAAAACCAATATCGATATCCAGGGCGAATTGTCCGGCTTGTTACCTACCCCGGCGTGGAAGAAAAGGCGTTTTAAACAACCCTGGTATATGGGCGAAACCGTGATTGTCGGCATCGGCCAGGGCTATACACTGGTCACCCCTATGCAGCTCGCACGCGCAACCGCCATGCTGGCAAACAGCGGCAAATCGATACGCCCCCACCTGGTGAATGCCATTGTGAATTCTAAAACCAACCAGGTTAGTTTATTGCCGCATGAGATCGCCGACCAGTTGAATTTAAGCGCCAATAACCTGGAGATCGTCAAACTGGGCATGATGGATGTAACGCAGCCTGGTGGTACCGCCGCTGCGATTGGCGCCAATGCAGGCTACCTGATCGCGGCCAAAACCGGCACCGCGCAAGTGGTCGGTATCAAGCAAAACGAGAAATACAACGAAAAACTGATTAACGAGCGGCACCGCGATCATGCCTGGTTTATTTCATACGCGCCAGCAGATGACCCGAAAATCGCAGTCGCGGTGATTGTTGAAAACGGTAGTCATGGCGGTTCAACGGCGGGCCCGATTGCGCGCAAGGTCATGGATTACTATTTGCTGGGTAAAGTACCGGTAGATCCGGCTGCGGCTGCAGTGCCTGAAGTCACCATACAGAATGCGCCAGAAGTAGAAGAGGAGCCACATGATTAGACAATTGATCGGCCGCTTTATCAGGCATATAGACTCTATCCTGCTCGCCACCGTGCTCATGGTGTTAGTGGTCGCGCTGATGGTGTTATACAGCGCCTCCGGCCAGTCGCTCACCAAAGTAAATGCGCAAATCATCAATATCATCATCATGATGGCGGTGATGCTGCTGGTGGCGAATACCCAGCCGCTATTGATAGAGCGCATCGCCTTTCCCGTCTATATATTCGGGCTCACACTGTTGATTGCAGTAGCGTTGATAGGCGATATCAGCCACGGTGCGAGACGCTGGTTAAACCTGGGCGTGACGAAAATCCAGCCGTCAGAACTCATGAAACTGGCAGTACCTATCATGTTGTCCTGGTATTTTTCCAAACGCGAAACCATGTTGCGCACCGCTGACTACCTGGTAGCAGGCGTGATATTACTGGTGCCGGTGTTACTGATTGCCAAGCAGCCTGACCTGGGCACCGCGACACTGGTATTTGCTTCAGGGTTTTTCGTCATTTTCCTCGCCGGGCTGAGCTGGAAATTTATCTTTGGCAGCGCAATTGCGTTTGGCGCTGCGCTCCCTATTTTATGGTCCATGTTGCACGATTACCAACGGCGCCGGGTTGAGATTCTGGTAGACCCCAGCCAGGATCCGCTGGGTGCGGGTTACCATATCATCCAGGCAACGATTGCGATCGGGTCAGGCGGCATGACCGGCAAAGGCTGGCTGAACGGCACCCAGTCACAGCTGGACTTTGTGCCGGAACGCACCACCGACTTTATTTTTGCCGTGTTTGCCGAAGAGTTTGGCCTGGTGGGCTGCTGCCTGTTATTGCTGCTGTTTATCATCATCATTGGCCGGGCGTTTATCATTGCCTCGCAAGCCAAAAATACATTTTCGCGCCTGCTGGCAGGCAGCATTGCCGCCACCTTCTTCACTTACTGCTTTGTGAATATGGGCATGGTCAGTGGTATTTTGCCGGTGGTGGGTATTCCGCTACCCTTGGTCAGCTACGGCGGCACCTCCCTGTTAACCCTGGGCCTGAGCCTGGGCTTGTTAATGAGCGTGCAATCGCATAAACGCCTGGTGGCGACCGATTAGTCGCGACCGACTAGTGCAGTCATTTTGTGAGGATAGGATGTTTTCTAATTTGAACCTGCTGGGAATAGTGTTGCTCACCAGCCTGCTGGCTGCCTGTAGCAGCAGTATGCCGCCACGCCAGACTACGCCCTCACAACCGCCTGCCAGCAAAACGACGCCGATTGAGCGTGCAAGCCCCAAACCGCAGGCATCTGCGCCCTCGGCACCGTCTATCATGGGGCCGCGAGTCATTAATATTGACCCAAAACCGGAATTCCAGGGCAATGCCACCGACGGCATAGACCCGAATACGCCGCTGGAAACAACCGTCACGCCGAGGCTGGATCCTATCGTCAAATCCACCACCAAACCTTATATTGTCAATGGCGAGACGATTTCGCCGATGTCCTCCATAGACACGCCGTTTAACCAGACCGGTCATGCCTCCTGGTACGGCAAAAAATTCCATGGCCGTAAAACCGCCAGCGGCGAAGTCTACGATATGTTCAAGCTGTCTGCCGCGCACAAGACCTTGCCTCTTCCCAGCTATGCGCGCGTGACCAATCTCAACAACGGTAAATCGGTGATCGTCAGGGTGAATGACCGCGGGCCATTCGGGCGTCCGCGCATTATTGATTTATCTTATGCGGCAGCCAAACAGCTGGATATTATCCAGCACGGTTCCAGCACGGTAGAAATATCCCTGATAGATACGACACTGGCGACAAATACAGCGCCGCCGGCATCAAGTGAAACCGTGCAAGTGACAAGGGAGATCGTCCAGTCTGTGTCGGCTGGCGTGCCTGCATCAACAAGTGCAGTTGCACCAGCCACCCCGCAGTCAGCTGCAAGCCCCTCTACCGCTGCAAACACTGGCGCCAACGCGCTGGAAACCAATGGCATTTATATCCAGGTAGGTGCTTTCGGCCAGGAAGAAAATGCTGACCGCTTGCAGAAACGCATCTCCAATACCATGCCCGAGACACAAACCCTGCTCAACAAAGTGTATAATGGCAAGCTGTTCCAGGTTGTACTGGGGCCGTATCCAGATCACGCATTGGCCGCCCAGGCTGCCAGCCAGATGCGTGACCAACTGCAGTTACCTGCACTGATTTTTTCCCGGTAATTGTTTTTTCACGCCAGGTTTTCTGCGTGAAGCTTATTTCCCGTTTAGGGTTTTTTCTCATTGACTGTTTTTCTCGTTAAGTGACTAACCATGTGGCGCTCTTGTATTGCATTTCTACTCTCTTTACCAATCATCACGCTGGCGGCTGAAACCGTCACCCTGAATGTTCCGTCACCGACGCTGGCCGCTAAAGCTTTTGTATTGCGCGATGCCAATACCGGTGGATTACTGGCAGCCAGCAATCCGGATATGCCGGTAGAGCCCGCTTCGCTGACCAAGGTGATGACGGCCTATCTCGCTTTCGAAGCGGTCAAGCAAAAGCGTTTATCATTGACGCAAACACTGCCTGTCAGCCATAAAGCCTGGAAGGTCGAAGGCTCTAAAATGTTTATCGACACCACGATGACAGTCACCGTGGATGAGCTGTTACATGGCCTGATTATCCAGTCTGGCAATGATGCTTCCATCACACTGGCGGAAGGGATTGCCGGCAGTGAAGAGCTGTTTGCCACGCTAATGAACAAGAAGGCAGTGGCCCTGGGCATGAAAAACAGCCATTTCGTGAACTCAACCGGTTTGCCTGACCCAACTCACACGACTACAGCGCGTGACCTGTCGATTCTGGCCAATGCCCTGATTCGTGACTATCCGAAAGACTACGCGCGCCTGTATTCACAAAAATCTTATACGTATAACAAGATCACCCAGCCTAACCGTAACCGCTTGCTATTCCTCGACCCGACCGTCGACGGCATGAAAACCGGCCATACCGAATCAGCTGGTTACTGCCTGATTTCATCGGCCAAGCGTAATGATTTCCGCCTGATCTCAGTTGTGCTGGGTACCACTTCAGACAATGTACGCGCCGCTGAAAGCCAGAAACTGCTGAACTTTGGCTTCCAGTTCTTTGAGTCAAAACTGATTTACCCGGCTGCTAAAGCCATCACGCGCCAGAAAGTCTGGAAAGGCAAAGAAAGCGAAGTCGATTTGACCGTAGCCAGGCCTGTATATTTGACCTTGCCACAAGGCGAATATGCCAATATGAAAGCCAATGTGCGGATTGCCAAGCCGCTGGAAGCGCCATTGAAGGCACAGCAGACGGTAGGCAAGATTGAGTTCACCTTGAACAACCAGGTGGTCCACAGTGTGCCGCTGGTGACCATGCAGTCGGTAGAAGCCAGTAATATTTTTTCACGCATGATCGACCAGGTGCGTTTGTACTTGCAATAAAAGCGTTTGAAACAGGTGACCATATGAGCCAGCAAGATCAGACACTTCCGGAACAAACACCCGGAACAGAAGAAACCCTGATTGAGTTTCCTACCGATTTTCCTATCAAGGTGATGGGCGAAACACATGATGAATTTAGCGCTGAAGTCACGCGTGTAATACAAGCACATTTGCCAGAGTTTGGCGGCCATTTGATCGAAATCCGTGGCAGCAGCAATGGCAAATACCAGAGCCTGACTTGCCTGGTGTATGTCACATCCAAACCGCAACTGGATGATATCTATCGCAGCTTGACCTCGCACCCGATGGTCAAGGTCGTGCTTTAGTCCGCCCTGCCCCTCCCATGCCTGCCCTGGAAATTCGCCAGCTGGGCCTGACTGATTATGCAGTCACCCTGGCCGAGATGCAGGCCTTTACGGCACAACGCAACGCCGACTCTGCTGATCAGCTGTGGGTCACCGAACACCCTCCGGTTTACACATTGGGCCTTAACCGGCGCGGCGTGCGCTTGCCGGATAACGACATTCCGCTAGTGAATGTAGACCGTGGCGGAAAAATCACTTACCACGGCCCCGGCCAGCTGATTATCTATTGTTTGATCGATCTGGCCCGTCATCACTTGAATGTGCGGCAACTTGTCACCATCTTGGAAAATAGCCTGATAGAATTCCTGGCAGGCCACGGTGTGCGTGCTGAAGCGCGTGCCGATGCGCCAGGTGTCTATGTAGACGGTAAAAAAATTGCTTCTTTGGGGCTACGCCTTAAAAATCAGTGCTGTTATCATGGCTTAAGTTTAAATATTGCTATGGATTTGCAGCCGTTTGTCGACATAGATCCGTGCGGTTATGCCGGCATGCAAATGACGCAAACCAGAGAATTACAGATTCCGTTAACCATGGCTGATATCGCCGCCGAGTTAACCCAGAGATTGAAAGAGAAACTGGCGCATGTCAGATAAATGCCAAACTGAACGCCCGGCTAAAAAGGTGGCCGGTGTCAAAGAAATTGACGCCGCCAAAACCTCGCGTATCCCGATCAAGATCGTGCCCATGCCGGTATTGCGCAAGCCGGAATGGATACGCATGAAAGTACCGGATTCCGCACGCTTCCAGGAAATCAAACAGGTATTGCGTGACAACAACCTGCACACCGTGTGTGAAGAAGCCAGTTGCCCGAATATAGGCGAATGCTTTAGTGGCGGTACTGCCACCTTTATGATCCTCGGTGATATCTGCACCCGCCGCTGCCCGTTCTGCGATGTGGCACATGGCAAGCCGCTGCCTCCTGACCCGAATGAACCGGAAAATCTGGCGCGCACCATCGCGCAGATGAAATTGCGCTATGTGGTGGTGACTTCGGTAGACCGCGATGATTTACCCGACGGCGGAGCCCAGCATTTTGTTGATTGCATACGCGCTATCCGCACCCAATCCCCCGATATCAAAATAGAGATCCTGGTACCGGATTTCCGTGGCCGCCTGGATATTTCACTGAAAATCCTGCGTGAAGCGCCGCCGGATGTGATGAACCATAACCTGGAGACGGTGCCCCGGCTTTACAAGCAGGCGCGTCCTGGCTCCGATTACCAGCATTCCCTCAACCTGCTCAAACAATTCAGCGAAATGTACCCGCATGTGCCAGCCAAATCTGGGCTGATGCTTGGCCTGGGTGAGACCGATGAAGAAATTATAGAGGTCATGCGTGACTTGCGTGCACACAATGTCAGCATGCTGACCCTGGGGCAATATTTGCAGCCCAGCGTGCATCACCTGCCTGTGCTACGCTATGTGACGCCGGACACCTTTGCCTGGTTCAAACAACAGGCAGATGCCATGGGCTTTGATAATGCCGCCAGCGGCCCCATGGTACGCAGCAGCTACCATGCTGACGAGCAAGCTCATGCTGTCATCGCACAAGAAGCGTAACTAAAAAAGCATCGCTGGACGATAGTCTAAAAGCCAGCCCGAAAAGATTAGCCTAGGAGCAATACATGGTTCCCCATTTAACTACCGCCTTGAGCGGTCCGTTGGTCAGCCTGGAAAAACGCATGCTGGATGCGATGCCGGATATCGAGCACTGGTTCCGCAGCCAGTGGCAGGAAGTCGCCGCGCCGTTCTATGCCAGTGTGGATTTGCGTAATGCCGGTTTTAAACTGGCGCCGGTAGATACCAATCTGTTTCCTGGCGGGTTCAATAACCTCAATCCGGAATTTCTCAGTTTGTCGGTCCATGCTGCCCAAGTCGCAGTGGAAAAAATCTGCCCGGATGCGCGCCGTTTATTGCTGATTCCCGAAAACCACACGCGTAATACCTACTATCTGCGCAACGTGGTTGAGCTCTGTCATATCCTCAAAGCGGCGGGCATGGAAGTACGCGTTGGCAGCCTGTCACCCGAGATCACTGAAATTACCCGGCTGGAAACCCATGACGGCCTGCCCTTGATCCTGGAACCGCTGGTGCGTGAAAAAAATCGCCTGAAACTCAATGCCGCCTCTTTTAACGGCGTGGATTACCCGGCATTTGATAGCTGTGCCATCCTGCTTAATAACGACCTGTCCGGCGGTGTGCCCGATCTGCTGCAAAATCTGGAACAAACCCTGATCCCGCCTCTGCATGCAGGCTGGTTTATGCGCCGCAAGTCACAGCATTTTGCCGCCTATGACAAAGTCGTAGACAGCTTTGCCAAACTGCTGGATATAGATCCCTGGTTGCTGAACCCCTATTTTGATACTGCCAGCGGCATTGATTTTCATGCCCGCGTCGGCGAAGACCAGCTTGCCGACAAAGTCGATGCCATGCTGAAAAAGATTGCCACCAAATATGCCGAATATGGCATAGAACACGCCCCTTTTGTGATCGTTAAAGCCGATGCCGGCACCTACGGCATGGGCATCATGAGCGTGAAATCGGCTGATGAAGTGCGTGACCTCAACCGCAAAACCCGTAACAAAATGTCCGTAATTAAAGAAGGCGTGGAAGTCTCAGAGGTGATGATCCAGGAAGGCGTCTACACCTTTGAGAATATCAATGATGCCGTAGCCGAACCCGTGGTCTATATGATGGACCACTTTGTGGTGGGCGGCTTTTACCGCGTGCACACCAGCCGCGGCGTGGATGAAAACCTGAATGCGCCCGGCATGCAGTTTGTGCCGCTGGCCTTCGAAAAACCCTGTACCCTGCCCGACTGTTCCGACGCACCGGATGCACCGCCTAACCGCTTCTACGCTTATGGTGTAGTCGCGCGCCTGGCATTGTTGGCCGCCGGAATGGAACTGCAGGAAAATGATCCACTGAACGCATAAACGACTCGAAGGTGCATGATGAAACTGCTGTTTATACTCGACCCGCTGCACACACTAACCGTTTATAAAGACACCAGTCTCGCCATCATGCGTGCCGCGCAGGCCCGTGGCCATGACTTATGGGTATGTGAACAGCACGACTGGCACCTGCTGCGCGAAATTGCCCTGGTCGATGCGCAGCCGTTCAAGTTTGATGAAAGCAGCTGGGTAGTCGGCGACAAAACCACGCAACAACCTGCCGTTTTTGATGCCGTATTGATGCGCAAAGACCCGCCATTCGATAATGAATACCTGTACAGCACCTACCTGCTGGAACTGGCACAGCAGCAAGGCGCAAGCATTATTAACGACCCCGCTGCTATCAGGGGCTGGAATGAAAAACTGTCGGTCACTCGCTTTGCGCAATTCACGCCGCCGTTTATCGTCACCAGCCAGCGTGAAAAAATACTGGCCTTCCTGGCGGAACATGGCGATATCATCGTCAAACCGCTGGATGGCATGGGCGGCAGCGGTATTTTCCGCCTGCGTAAAGATGACCCGAATATCTTTGCCATCCTGGAAACGCTGACGCAGTTTGAAACACAAACCATCATGGTGCAGCGTTATATCCCGGAGATAGTCAAAGGCGATAAACGTATCTTGATCATCAATGGCGAACCACTACCTTATGCGCTTGCCCGCATCCCCAAAGCCGGTGAAACCCGCGGCAACCTGGCTGCCGGTGGCAAAGGCGTCGCGCAACCGTTAAGTGCCCGCGACCTGGAGATTGCTGAAACAGTAGGTAAAACCCTCAAGCAGCACGGCCTGTTTCTGGTAGGGCTTGATGTGATAGGCGATTACCTGACTGAAGTGAATGTCACCAGCCCCACCGGCATGGTGGAAATTGCTGCGCAATCGAAAGAATGGGCAACGCCTTGCGACCCGGCTAAGGTGATGGTGGAGGCGCTGGAGAAATTGGCAGGTAGTATAAAGTAATTCCTGGCTCGCAAAAGTAACGGGTAATTTACTTCTGTTTTTACAACCTTCAACCCTCTGCCAGCCTTTAATTCCCGCTTTCCTGCGCACCTTGATTGTCATCGCGCCTTAAACACTTCATCAAAACAAATTCCTGCTGCCGATTAAGTTTTACTTTATCAAGTTTGATAATATGACTTTAACGGTTTAATTAAATGCGTTATATCATCGGTTGTCATGACAGGAGTGTCATTCATGCGTGTGCTAGTGCTGGGTTCTGGGGTGATCGGCGTTACAAGCGCTTATTACCTTGCATTAAAAGGCTTTCATGTCACCGTCATTGACCGCCAGCCAGCCGTCGGTATGGAAACCAGTTTTGCCAATGCCGGCCAGATTTCGCCTGGCTATTCTGCCCCGTGGGCAGGCCCTGGCGTGCCTTTCAAAGCGCTCAAATGGTTGTTTCAACGACATGCGCCACTCAGGCTGCGGCCGGATTTCAGCCAATGGCAGGCGCAATGGATGGCGCAGTTTCTCAGCAATTGCTCCGTCGAGCGCTATACCCTTAATAAATCCCGCATGGTGCGCCTGGCCGAATATAGCCGTGATTGCCTGCGTGATTTGCGTGCCACTACCGGCATCCAGTATGAAGAGCGCAGCCGCGGCACCTTGCAGGTTTTTCGCACGCAAAAACAGCTGGATGTTGAAGCCAAGGATATTGCGGTGCTTAGCCAGATGGGCGTGCCTTTCCAGCATGTGGATCCGGAGGGTTGCGCACGCATTGAACCGGCCTTAAGTCATGTGCAGGACCAGTTGCTGGGTGGACTGCATTTACCTGATGATGAAACAGGCGATTGCCAGCTTTTCACCTCACATCTCGCATCTCAGGCAAAAGCAATCGGTGTGTGCTTCAGGCAGGAGGTCAACATCACTCGCCTGATCACGCAAAACAATCAATTGCAAGGGGTTGAAATCAATAGCGACAGCGGTATCGAAACCCTGGATGCAGATCATTATGTAGTCGCCCTCGGTAGTTACTCGCGCGAGCTGATGCAGGAGTTAGGCTTGAATTTGCCGGTCTACCCGGTAAAAGGCTATTCCCTCACCGTGCCAATTATTAACATTGATGCCGCACCTGTTTCCACTGTGATGGATGAAACCTACAAAGTCGCGATCACGCGCTTTGACCAGCGCATACGGGTTGGCGGCATGGCTGAACTGGCAGGCTTTGATTTAACACTAAATCCGCGTCGTCGTGAAACCCTGGAAAAAGTATTGAGCGGATTATTTCCAAAAGCAGGAGATATCTCTCAAGCCA
>DATHWT010000138.1:0-7579 GCA_035460345.1 Methylophilus sp.
GCCATTGCACTGACCTCACGTTAAATTCTGGTGGTTGATTCACAACCCTGGCTCGCCCTGTACTCATTTGTATTCTGCAGCTTCGCCAAGGAGCACTGCATGAAAAGAATGTTGTTTAACGCAACGCAATCAGAAGAATTACGCGTTGCCATTGTCGATGGACAAAAACTGATAGACCTGGATATTGAACACGCTGGTAAAGAACAGCGCAAAAGCAATATTTACAAAGGGGTCATCACCCGCATAGAGCCATCACTTGAAGCTGCGTTTGTCGACTATGGTACTGACAGACACGGCTTTTTGCCTTTTAAAGAAATCTCCCGCAGCTATTTCCAGGATAAACCTGAAGGTCGTGCGCGCATCCAGGATGTGATCAAAGAAGGCCAGGAAGTCATTGTCCAAGTGGATAAAGATGAGCGTGGTAGCAAAGGCGCAGCCTTAACTACATTCATCTCGCTGGCTGGCCGCTATCTGGTACTGATGCCTAACAATCCACGTGGAGGTGGTGTTTCGCGTCGCATTGAAGGTGAAGACCGCAATGAACTGCGCGACACCATGGCGCAACTGGAAGTGCCCAATGGCATGAGCATCATTGCCCGTACCGCAGGCATTGGCCGTACCGCTGAAGAACTGCAATGGGATTTGAACTACCTGACACAATTATGGCAAGCGATTGAAGATGCTTCCAATTTCCAGCCTGGTGCTTACCTGATTTATCAGGAAAGCAGCCTGGTGATTCGTGCCATCCGTGATTATTTCAGTGCCGATATTGGCGAGATCCTGATTGATACCGTTGATGTACACGAGCAGGCCTTGCAGTTTATGAACCACGTGATGCCAGGCAATGTGACGCGCGTCAAACTGTACCAGGATGAAATTCCCCTATTCTCCCGCTTCCAGATCGAGCATCAGATCGAATCTGCATTCTCGCGTGAAGTGCGCCTGCCTTCCGGCGGTGCCATCGTGATTGATCACACTGAAGCGCTGGTGTCGATTGACGTCAACTCCGGTCGCTCCATCAAGGGTACCGATATTGAGCAAACAGCGTTCAATACAAACCTGGAAGCAGCTGAAGAAGTCGCGCGCCAGATGCGTCTGCGTGACCTGGGTGGCCTGGTCGTGATCGACTTTATCGATATGGAAAACCAGCGCAACCAGCGCGAAGTGGAAAATGCGCTGCGCGATGCATTGCATCATGACCGCGCCCGTGTGCAAATGGGCAAGATTTCCCGATTCGGCCTGCTGGAGCTGTCACGCCAGCGTCTGCGCCCTAGCCTGGGTGAAACCAACCATATGACCTGCCCACGCTGTAACGGTACAGGCCATATCCGTGGTATTGAATCCACCGCATTGCATATTCTGCGTATCACGCAAGAAGAAGCGATGAAAGACAATAGCGCGATTATCCAGGTGCAACTACCTGTTGAAGCGGCGACTTTCCTGCTCAATGAAAAACGTGCCGACATTCACAAAATTGAACAGCGCACTGGCGTTGAGGTCATCCTCATCCCTAACATTCATATGGAAACGCCTAACTACAATATCGTGCGTATCCGTCTTGACGATGTGAATGAAGAAACCAATCAAGCCAGCTACAAAATGGTAGACCTGCCAACCGAGTCGGATTACCAGCACCGTCTGGAACAAGCGGCTGCACCCGGCAAGGTTGAAGCCTTGGTCAAAGGCATCACTCCGGCAACTTCTGCACCTATCGTGGAAGAGAAGCCAGTGGTGGTCGCTGTAGATCCTAAAAAGTCATTCTTCGGTGTGATCAAATCCTGGTTGGGCATGGATGAAAAAGAGGTTGTTGAGGAAACTGCCAAGCCAGCGCGTGAACCCAAAGATCAAGGTCGTGACCGCAATAAAAACCGTAACCGTCGTGACCGTGACCGTCAACGTGAGCGCCCACAGCAGGAACGTGGCGAGCGCCCGGCTAAAGATCAGGATGCTGCTAACAAGCCCAGACAAGAAAGGTCACAGCAGGACAGACCGCAACAGGAAAAATCTGCTGGTAAACAAGACAGGCCTGACAGACAGGAAAGACAAGATAGACAGCCACGCCAGCCTGCGCAGGAAGTAGCCAAAACTGACAGCAACCAGGCCGCATTAACCGCGCAGCCAGGTGAGAACAAGGAACGTAGCGAGCGTGGCAACCGCCGTAACCGCCATGGCCGTCGCGACCGTCGCCCTCGTGATGAGTCAGCTGGTAGTGAGAATACTGAGGGCTTGAACAACAATGCCCAGGTGATTGAATCGCAACCGGTAGTAACACAAGCGCCTGCCCATGCTGAAGTGATTAGTCAGCCAGCTGCACAAGTTGCTGAAGCAAAAACGAATGCGCCAGTTGAAGCGCAACCTGTAGCAAAAGCTAACAATGTAGAGTCTGGTGAAACAGTTGCGCAAGCCAAGGCTACGCCAGAAGCGAAATCAACGGAAACAGCGGCAACTGACGAAAGCAAAGCAGAGAAACCTACACGCACTCGTTCACGCGGCGGTAAAACCGGTAACAAGGCACGCGGCAAGTCAGCAGAAGAAACTTCTGCAACGGCTGCTCCAGCGATTGAACTGGTAGAAACTGCATCATCTGCCAAAGCAGCAAGCAAAGAACAAGCTTCTGCTGAAAAACCAGATACTGCGGAAAAGAAACCGGCAGCGCGTAAACGCAAACCGGCAGCAGCCAAAACAGCTGGCAATACTGCTACTGATCCAGGCATACAATTAGTGGAAACCAAGGCTGGTGACACTAATCCTGCAGAAGCACCGGCAGCAGATGCACCGAGCAAAGCCAAAAAGCCACGCTCAGCTGCCAAGTGGAAAAAGGATGAAGGCGCCACTGGTGAAGCCAACGCAATGGTGATGGTTGAAACGCAAAAGAAATAACCAGCATCAGCCAACGACCACTGGTTTCAATATAAACTGAAACCAGCAGCAATAAAAAAAGAGAGCCAGCAATGGCTCTCTTTTTTTATATGGCTTGTAAGATTAAGCCTGAAATCAAATCCTCACTCACTGCCAGCGCAGTACACACCAATATCCAATAATAGTCAGTACTATCGACACGATGACATGACTGCTGATATAAAGCATGGCCCAGCCGTAGTGTTGCTTTTGCAAGAGTGCGAATGCTTCAGCTGAAAAAGTGGAGAATGTGGTTAACCCGCCTAAAAAGCCAGTGGTCATCAGCAAGCGCCATTCGGGGGATATGCTCGGCACAGTGTGTAAAATGCCTAATGCCACACCCATCAATAAACCGCCTATCGCATTTGCCAGGAAAGTGCCCAGCGGAATCACCCCTATGCCATTCAGACCAAGTGATAAGCCCCACCTGATCCAGGCGCCTACACTTGCACCGACCGCCACTGCTAGCCAGGATTTCATTTTAATGTCCTTCTAAAACCATTTCAGGCAATGTATCATAACTTGCTAGTGTCACTGCCTATCCACCTTATTCTGTTGATTTAAAGAGATTCCCTTGCGTTTATTATTTGCCACTTCAGAAATTTTCCCCATCATCAAAACAGGAGGCTTAGCAGACGTCAGTGGTGCACTACCCACTGCATTATTTGCCACCGGCCTCGACATCCAAATTGTTCTGCCTGCTTACCGTGGCATCCTCGCCACCTGTGAATCACCACGCTTGCTGGGCTCACTACAGGTGTTTCACGATATTCGCTGTGCTATTTACCAGACCACACTGCCGGGCACACAGATTCCACTACTGTTGATCGATTACCCGGCGTTATATGACCGCGAGGGTGGGCCTTACCATCACCCGCAGTACGGCGAGTGGCAGGATAATGCTTTACGGTTTGGCGTACTTTCCAAAGTAGCGGCCCTGTTGGCAATGCCAAATGATTTACAGGTATGGCAACCGGATGTGATCCACTGCAATGACTGGCAAACCGGCCTGACACCCTATTACCTGCGCCAAATGGGCAGTAAAACCAGATCCGTATTCAGCATTCATAACTTAGCCTTCCAGGGCAACTTTCATGCCGACTGGCGCCATCGACTGACCCTGGATGAGCAGGACTTTATATCCGAAGGTTACGAGTTCTTTGGCCATGTCTCTTTTATGAAAGCGGGACTGTATTACGCCGATGCGCTGTCTACAGTCAGTCCTACCTATGCCAAGGAAATCCAGACCGAGCAGTTCGGCTTTGGCTTTCAAGGCTTACTGCAGCACCGTTCAGCAGATTTAACCGGCATCCTAAATGGCATAGATACGCACGTCTGGGATCCGGCAACCGATGCCTATTTACCAGTACACTATAGCGTCAAAAAATTGCGCTGCAAAAAAGAAGTCAAGCATGCGCTGCAAACCGAATTGGGGCTGGCCCTGAATGCCGATGCGCCTTTGCTGGGGGTCGTGAGCCGACTGACGCACCAGAAAGGCCTGGATATGCTGGCGACCATTGCCCATCAACTGCTGGATAGCGGCTGTCAGCTGGCGGTGCTGGGCAGTGGCGAGCCGGCGCTGGAACAGCAATATCAAACCCTGATGCAACTGTATCCTGGACAAGTCTCTGTCACCATCGGCTATAACGAACCCCTCTCGCACCGCATCATGGCAGGTACCGATATTTTCGTCATGCCTTCGCGTTTTGAACCATGCGGGCTGAACCAGATGTACGGCCTGCGTTACGGCACTATTCCTGTGGTAGCCAACACGGGTGGGCTGGCAGACTCTGTGCATGGTGGCGAGTTGACTGCAGAAGGGAAAGTGCCTGCAAAAATGACAGGTTTTGTAATGCCATACCATAACCCCTGGACACTTTTGGTCACCTTGCGCCAGGCGATTGCGATATTTGCCAATTCTGGTCAGTGGTTACAACTGCAAAAACAGGCAATGCGGCAGGATGTCAGCTGGGAAACGCGTGCAAAACACTATCAAAAGCTATATGAGAAGCTGATTCCAGGCTGATAGCTAGATAGATCGAATGTTGGAGGAAAGTTGGCACAGAAGATGCTAATTACTAATCAAGCTTCTCCAAAGCTAACTTCTCCTCCCTCAAGGCGCCCAAGTAGGCGTCTTTTTTTTATCCTGTTTTTGCCGCTTACTCTGGTTTGGCTGGCGGTGTCATGACCAGGAAGTGCTCACGATAATATTTAAGCTCATCAATAGACTCATAAATATCTGCCAGTGCCTCATGACGGCTGGCTTTTTTAAAGCCGGAATAAATATCCGGGCGCCAGCGACGTGATAATTCCTTGAATACACTGACATCCAGGTTGCGGTAGTGAAAAAACTGCTCCAGCCGTGGCATGTAACGCGCCATAAAACGCCTGTCCTGACAGATTGAGTTACCACACATAGGTGATTTGCTGGCAGGCACATGCTCTTTCAGGAAAGCCAGCATGGCATCAGTCGCAGCTTCTTCATCCAGGGTGGATGCTTTCACTTTATCAATCAGCCCACTGCGTCCGTGTGTACCCTTGTTCCAGGCATCCATGCCATCCAGTACAGCGTCAGATTGGTGAACCACCATTACCGGAGATTCTGCAATCACATTCAGTTGCGCGTCCGTCACTACCGCTGCCAGCTCAAGAATACGATCAGACTCCGGCAGCAAGCCACTCATTTCCATGTCCAGCCAGATTAAATTGTCCTGATTAGTTGCCAATTGTGTGCCTCACGTCATGATTTCCATTAAAATGAAACATTATATTCAGTTCAGTGAACAAGGTGGATATTAATCCATCAAAATAGCTAACCGAAATCACTTACGCAATCCATGATCGATATGCCTCAACTTTTTACTCAAATTTTTATTGCTGTCATTGTCATCAGTCTCGCTATCCGAGTCTGGCTTGGCTTACGGCATATCCGACATATCCAGCAAAACCGCCAGCAGGTGCCTCTGGCTTTTGAAGAAACAATCAGCCTGGAAGCGCATCAACGTGCCGCCGATTACACCACTGCCAAAGTCAAATTACGTTTAAGTGAAACCATTATTGAATCAGTGGTGTTAGTTGCCTTGACGCTGGGCGGGGTGTTACAAAGTCTTGACCAGCTCTGGCAGCAATGGCTACCTGCGCATGAGATTATCCGTGGCGCCCTGGTGATTTGCTCGGCTATGCTGATTTCAGGGGCTGCGACGCTACCGTTTGATTATATTCAAACCTTTAATGTCGATGAAAAATTCGGCTTTAATAAAATGTCGCGCGGCATGTTTTTTGCCGACCTGATCAAACACAGCGTGGTTGGCCTGCTGTTGGGCGGCCCTCTCCTGTTTGTCGCATTATGGCTAATGCAAGGCGCTGGCGACTGGTGGTGGTTGTACCTGTGGCTGATCTGGAGTGCATTTAACCTGTTTATGCTGGCAGTGTACCCAATCTGGATTGCGCCGTTATTCAATAAATTCACGCCTATGGAAGATCAGAGCCTGAAAGCCCGCATTGAAGCATTGATGCAAAAATGCGGCTTTGCCAGCCAGGGTTTGTTTGTCATGGATGGTTCCACCCGCTCAGGCCATGGTAATGCCTACTTCACCGGCTTTGGTAAAAACAAGCGCGTGGTATTTTTTGACACCCTGCTTGAGAAACTCAACGGCGATGAAATCGAAGCTGTGCTAGCCCACGAGCTGGGTCATTTCAAGCATAAACACGTGATCAAGCGCATCGTCATGATGTTCGGCCTCAGCCTGCTCGGCCTGGCACTACTGGGTTTCCTGATGAAACAGGACTGGTTCTATCATGGCCTGGGCGTGGCACAGGCCAGCAACCATATGGCTTTATTGCTGTTTATGCTAGTTAGCCCGGTGTTTATGTTTATCCTGCGCCCTCTGCTGGCGGCCTATTCACGTATTAACGAATTCGAAGCGGATCAATATGCATCGCAGCAGTCACGTCCACAGTACCTGATTGATGCGTTGGTCAAACTCTATCGTGATAATGCGTCTACGCTGACGCCAGACCCACTGCACTCGGCATTCTACGACTCGCACCCGCCTGCCAGTTTGCGTATTGCAAAATTGCAAACCTACGCATGAAAGCACTGATTATTATTGCCTTATCAACATGGCTAGTCGCAAATGTACACGCGGCTAGCAAATCTGATCTGCAAGCAGGTGAAAAACTGGTGAAAACACAGTGCATCTCCTGCCATGCCAGCAGCTTTGGCGGGGATGGCAGCGGGATTTATACCAGGGAATACCGGAAAGTGCGCTCATTCAATGGCCTGAAAGCTCAGGTCACCAACTGTAACACCATGCTCAATCTCAAGTGGTTCGACGACGATGAGCAACAGGTGGTGCAGTATCTCAACCAGGCCTACTATCATTTCTAATATGCTGGAAGAAGGATTGATTGTCGCTGCCTTCGGCAAGCGCTATAACGTTGAATTGGCTGATGGTCGCAAACTCAGTTGTGTGACACGTGGCAAGAAAGTTGACAATGCCGCCGGGGACCGTGTCTCAGTCAAACTGACCTCCAATAAAGAAGGCGTGATAGAGAAGACGGCCGAGCGGGATACCCTGCTCTATCGCAGCAATGCCTTCAAAAGCAAAATCCTGGCCGCCAATGTCACACAAATACTGATTGTGCTGGCAACCCAGCCCAGCTTTTACGAGGACTTGTT
>DATHWT010000139.1:0-3224 GCA_035460345.1 Methylophilus sp.
CACGCACGATCATGATATCGAGACCTGCTACTACTTCCGGCTTCAAGGTAGAAGCAGATGCCAGCTCAGGATATAGAAGCGCTGGACGCAAATTAGCAAACAGATTGAGTTCCTTGCGGATGCGCAACAACCCTCGCTCCGGGCGCTGCTCACGTGGCAGGCTGTCATACTTCCAGTCGCCGACTGCGCCAAGCAACACTGCATCTGACTCTTTGGCCAGCTCCAATGTGGCATCCGGCAATGGATCACCAGCAGCTTCAAATCCAGCACCGCCTATCGGCGCCTCCTGCATTTGCAAACCTATATTTAATGCGTTTAATACATTAACTGCCTGCGCCACGATTTCCGGGCCGATGCCATCACCTGGCAATACTGCGATTTTCATTTGTTCCGACTTTCCAAAAAACTAATGCTAAAAATGCTAATTAAACAACCAAGGCTGTGCTGCCTTATGCTTGATCTCGAAGGTTTTAATCTTGTCCTGCTGCAACATAGTCAGGCCAATATCATCCAGCCCATGCAGCAAGTTATGCTTGCGCGACATATCGACTTCAAACGCGTGCGTCGCACCATCTGGCGTTGTCACCGTTTGTGCGGCCAGATCAATCTTAAGCTGGTAACCAACATTGGCGTCCACTGCCATAAACAATGCATCAACAACGTCGGCAGGCAGCACGATGGGCAACATACCGTTTTTAAAACAGTTGTTATAGAAAATATCGGCGAAACTCGGCGCAATCACCGAACGGAAACCATAGTCTTCCAGGGCCCAGGGCGCATGCTCACGGCTGGAGCCACAGCCAAAATTCTCACGGGCAAGCAAAACCGAGCCGCCCTGATAACGCAGCTGGTTCAGCACAAAGTCCGGATTCAGTGGACGCTTGGAGTTATCCATGCCAGGCTCGCCGTGATCCAGATAACGCCACTCATCAAACGCATTGGGGCCGAAGCCCGAGCGCTTGATGGATTTCAAAAACTGCTTTGGGATAATGGCATCAGTATCCACATTGGCGCGATCCAATGGCACAACCAAACCATCTAATAATGTAAAAGGCTTCATTTAGTTATTAGGCGACTTCTGGATTTTTTCGCCAACCTTTTCTACGTCCTTGCCCAAACCATGCCATGTATTGCAGCCAGCCAAAACGAATGCCGCAGCCAGTAACATCAACGCCAATAATTTATTCATTTCCTGTTCCTATCAATTCGAGACTATTAATCATTAATTTAATTGCTTAAGCTAACTGCCTGACATCTACAAAGTGCCCGGCAACAGCTGCAGCTGCAGCCATTTCCGGGCTGACCAGATGGGTACGCCCACCCTGTCCCTGCCGCCCTTCAAAATTACGGTTGGAGGTTGAAGCGCAACGCTCGCCCGGCTCAAGTCTGTCAGCATTCATGGCAAGGCACATGGAGCAGCCTGGCTCACGCCACTCAAAACCGGCATCGATAAATATCTTGTCCAACCCTTCCGCTTCGGCTTGCGCTTTCACCAGACCAGAGCCCGGCACCACCATCGCCAGCATAATATTGCTGGCGACCTTCTTACCCTTTGCAACTGTAGCGGCCGCACGCAAATCCTCAATGCGTGAGTTGGTACAGGAGCCAATAAAGACCTTATCGATGCTGATATCGCTAATCAGTGTATTGGCCTGCAAACCCATGTACTGCAAAGCACGTTCCCAATCCTGGCGTTTTACTTCGCTGGGTGCATTTTTCGGGTCCGGCACACGGCCATTGATATCCACCACCATTTCAGGCGAAGTACCCCACGTCACCTGCGGCAATATGTCCGCAGCTGCAAGCTTGACCACAGTATCGAAGCGCGCACCTTCATCACTGGTCAGGGTACGCCAATAGCTTACAGCGGCATCCCATTGCGCTGCTGTCGGCGCAAACGGCCTGCCCTTGATGTAATTGATAGTGGTGTCATCCACCGCCACCATGCCCGCGCGTGCGCCGGCCTCAATGGCCATATTGCATAAAGTCATGCGGCCTTCCATGCTCAAGGCGCGGATTGCCGAACCGGCAAACTCAATGGCATAACCGGTACCACCTGCAGTGCCGATCTTGCCGATCACAGCCAGCGCGATATCCTTGGCAGTCACCCCATGTGGCAAATCACCCTCTACCAACACCTGCATGGATTTGGATTTCTTTTGCACCAGACACTGGGTCGCCATTACGTGTTCGACTTCCGAAGTGCCTATGCCATGTGCCAACGCCGCAAACGCGCCGTGCGTACTGGTATGCGAATCGCCACAGACCACAGTCATGCCAGGCAAGGTCGCACCCTGTTCCGGTCCGATCACATGCACAATGCCCTGGCGATGATCATTCATCTTGAATTCGGTGACGCCGAAATCAACACAGTTTTCATCCAGCGTCTGTACTTGCAGGCGCGAAATCGGGTCGGCAATACCAGCCACGCCGGAGCTACGATCTGTTGTCGGCACGTTATGATCCGGCACAGCCAATATGGAGTTCACGCGCCAAACCTTGCGGCCAGCTAGCTTCAGACCTTCAAATGCTTGCGGGCTGGTCACTTCATGTACCAGGTGACGGTCGATATAGATCAGCGCGGTACCGTTTTCCTCGGTAACCACGTGGGAATCAAACAACTTGTCGTACAACGTTTTTGCCATATTGCTAACCTGAACCTTCTTTTAGCCCCAAGCCTCACAGATGAGGCCTGACAGCTGAATTTTCAATGCTGGCTTATCGCCAGCCGAAACTACTAATCCCTGAAATTACCAAACTGCAATGGGAAATCGGTGACGGATTTCTTAACGAAAGCAATCGCATCCTGCAACACGTCACGCTTGGCACCCACCACGCGCACCGTATCGCCTTGAATACTGGCTTGTACTTTCAGCCCGCCATCCTTGAGCAGTTTGACGATTTTTTTGGCGAGCTCAGTATCAATGCCGTCCTTGATTTTCAATACCTGCTTAACCTTGTTGCCCGATATCTTCTGCACATCCTGGTGGTCCAATCGTTTGGCGCTATCAGCCTCTTTCTTCTCCATTGCTGGCAGCAGAATATCCTTAATCTGATCCAGCTGAAAATCGGAGTCTCCAAACAGGGTGATCAGGCTATCTTTTTCGTTCAGCTCAACATTCGCAGTGGTGCCCTTGAAGTCGTAGCGATTGGTGATTTGACGCGAAACCACATCAATCGCATTCTTCAACGCGACCATATCGACTTCAGAACTAATATCAAAT
>DATHWT010000140.1:0-3276 GCA_035460345.1 Methylophilus sp.
GTTCCGGATCGGCGTTCATCTCGCACCACTGTGAAATCCAGCCAGCCGTACGTGCCAGCGCAAAAATGGCTGTGAACATGGAGTTAGGGATGCCCATCGCGCGCATGACGATGCCGCTGTAGAAATCGACGTTCGGATACAATTTACGGGAAACAAAGTATTCGTCTTCCAGGGCGATTTTCTCCAATTCCATCGCCAGCTTGAACATAGGGTCATCCTGCAGCCCCAATTCATTTAGTACTTCGTGGCAGGTTTTGCGCATGATAGACGCGCGTGGATCCATATTGCGGTAGATGCGGTGACCAAATCCCATCAGGCGGAAGCTGTCGGTTTTATCCTTGGCACGCTTGATAAATTCACCGATACGGCTGATGTCACCCATTTCTTCCAGCATATTGAGCGTCGCCTCGTTAGCCCCACCGTGTGAAGGGCCCCATAGGGAAGCAATGCCTGCCGCAATACAGGCAAATGGATTGGCGCCACTGGACCCTACCAGGCGTACCGTCGAAGTTGAAGCATTTTGCTCATGATCTGCATGCAGGATTAAAATCCGCTCAAATGCACGCGCCAAAATCGGGTTAGGAACATAGTCTTCACAAGGTGTGGCAAACATCATGTGCATGAAGTTTTCGGCGTAACCTAAATTATTTTTAGGATACATAAACGGCTGGCCGATATTGTATTTATAGCTCCAGGCTGCAATCGTCGGCACCTTGGCCAGCAGGCGCATCGCCGCGCGTTTGCGGGATTCCGGGTTGGTCACATCATTGTTATCTGGATAAAACGCAGCCATCGCACCTACCACGGCAATCATGACGGCCATAGGATGGGCGTCGCGTCTGAAGCCGCGGAATACATTGCTCATCTGGTCGTGCAGCATGCTGTTTTTGCGGATAGCGCCTATAAACTCTTCACTTTGTGTGGCATCTGGCAGTTCACCATGTAATAACAAGTGAGAGATTTCCAGGAAATTACAATTTTCCGCGAGCGTTTCGATCGGATAGCCGCGGTAATACAACAGACCTTCTTCGCCATCAATAAAAGTGATGCCTGAGTCACATGCTGCCGTAGACATAAACCCGGGGTCATAAGTGAAAATCCCGTGTTTACCCAGGCTGCGGATGTCTATTACATCAGTGCCCAGCGTGCCCTTCAGTATCGGGAGTTCAATGGCAGGAGTATCGTTATCAAAAGAAATGGTCGCTTTGGTTGCCATAACATGCTCAAAATTGGTAGACGGGATTAAGGTATAAATTATACGCAATCAACTCTTAAAAAAACGTACTTGGCGGGAGATTAACTTTGAAAACACAGAAAATGGCACAAAAACATGCACCAGTTTAAACCCTAATGGCGGTGCATTTGCACTGGATGCGTGAAAAAGCCGAGTTTCAGTCGGAAAGAAGACGTCCCGGATAAATCGCACCCAGGATACGCGGACCTTGTGCGCCAGTGACTGCTGGCAGGTTGCCACTTAGGCCATCCACACAGCGTTGTGCCAGCCAGGCAAAAGCCACTGCTTCCACCCAGTCTACCGCCACACCGAGTTTGTCGGTGGGTTCAATAACGCAACCCAGCAATATCGATAACCGTTCTATCAATAAGCCATTGTGTGCACCACCGCCGCAGACATAGGCTTCGTCCATGCCAGGGCAAAAGCGGGTGATGGCATCGGCAATACTGTGTGCGGTCAGTTCCAGCAAGGTACGGGCAATATTTTCCGGGCGGTCATCGATCGCCTGCAAATGTTGTGTCAGCCACTGCTGGTTAAACAAATCGCGTCCTGTGCTTTTGGGCGCAGCTAGCGCCAGATAAGGTTCAGCTAGCATAGCCTCTAACAAAGCAGTATTCACCTGGCCTTTGGCAGACCAGTCCCCATTGGCATCATAAGCCTGGCCAGTATGGTGCAATGTCCATTGATCCAGCAACATATTGCCTGGGCCGGAATCGAATCCGGTCACTTGCCCATTCAAGGGTAACCAAGAGATATTGGCGATACCGCCGATATTAATAATGGCGCGGTTTTTAGTTGCGTTGGCAAACACGGCTTGGTGAAATGCGGGTACCAAAGGCGCACCTTGGCCGCCTGCGGCAATATCGCGACTGCGGAAATCACCAATCACAGCGATCTGCGTCAGCTCTGCCAGCCGTGCATGGTTACCTATTTGCAAGGTATAAGCTTGTCCGTCGGGCAGGTCGGGGCAGTGACGTATGGTTTGCCCGTGACAGCCAATGGCTGTTATCGCCGATGCTGGTAATCCGCTTTGGTGCAAATTTTTTTGTACGGCATCGGCGTAGAGCGCTGCCAATGTATTCGCCATGATGGCGGCTTCATGCAGCTCATGCATGGCTGGTTGATGCAATGCCAGCAAAGTCTGTTTGACCGTGGTTGGATACGGCACAAATGCCTGGTTTATTTGTTGAAAGTCGTTCCCTCTGTGCGCTACCAGTGCCGCATCCACGCCATCCAGGCTGGTGCCTGACATAATGCCAATAAAATAGCGTGTTTCGGGTGTAGATGACGGCGAAATCATAGGTCCACATAGTAAACACTGCGCGGGTATTTGCCTACAGCAAAGCAGCAGATTACGTTAAAATAGTCGCTTTAAATTTAACCGCGCTGTTCAATGCCGACAACGGCAACAGCATGACAGAATTGTATCTATGACAGCCTCAAATCCTCCTCCCGCCGCTACCGAAGCAGTCAGCCCGGAAATTGCCAAAGCCCTGGCCATCATCAAACGTGGTGCGGATGAATTGCTGATTGAGCACGAATTGATAGAAAAACTCAAAACTGGCAAACCGTTGCGCATCAAGGCCGGGTTTGATCCGACTGCGCCTGATTTGCACCTTGGGCATACCGTACTGATCAATAAATTGCGCCAGTTGCAGGATCTGGGTCATCAGATATTGTTCCTGATCGGTGACTTCACCGGCATGATTGGCGACCCGACCGGCAAGAGTGCCACCCGCCCGCCGCTGACAGTAGAGCAGGTCAAAATTAATGCCGATACCTATGCCGAACAGGTATTTAAAATACTGGACCCGGCCAAAACTGAAATCGTGTTTAACTCCAAATGGTTGAGCGAGTTGGGTGCGGCAGGCATGATCAAACTGGCTGCCAGCCATACCGTTGCGCGTATGCTGGAGCGCGATGATTTTTCCAAGCGTTTCAAGGGTAACCAACCGATTGCGATTCACGAATTCTTGTACCCGCTGTTGCAGGGCTATGACTCGGTGGCATTGCAATCAGACATAGAACTGGGCGGCACCGAC
>DATHWT010000141.1:0-20958 GCA_035460345.1 Methylophilus sp.
GCCGCCCGGAGAGGCGTTACCAAACAATGAAATATTCCGCCGGTTAGCCCAACGCCTGGGATTCGAAGAAGACAATTTCAAATGGAGCGACGGCGAGTGCCTTCAGCATTATGTCGATTGGAGCTCACCTGCATGTCAGGGAATTGATCTCGCCTATATGCGCGAGCATGGGTTTGCCAGGTTGAATGTAGGGACCAAAGACGACCGGGCGCCGCATCGCCAAGGTAATTTCCCTACCCCGACTGGTAAATGCATGTTCATGATCGAAGGGGCGAAGAATTTCGTTGCAGGACCTTTCAGGCAGATGTACGAGGATTTTCAACCAGGGGAAGATCTGGATCCATTACCGGCATATATCGCAAGTCGAGAGTCGGCAGATACAAATGCTGCATTAGCTGCCAGATTCCCTTTGAGCATCATTTCTCCTAAAAGCCATGGCTTCATCAATTCCTCATACGCGAATATGGAATCCAAAATCCGCGTGCAGGGAGAGCAATACCTGATGATCAACCCGGTTGACGCATTAGTACGAGACGTTCAGGAGGGCATGATAGTGAAAGTATTCAATGACAGAGGTGCTTTTGAAGGCCTGGCACGCGTCACTACAGACGTAAATCCTGGCATAGTGGTGGCGACTTTAGGCTATTGGCGCCAGCTCAACAATGGTACCGTTAACTGTATCAGTTCCGCTGAGTATGGCGACATGGGTCATTCCAATACTTTTAGCGATAACCTGGTTGAAGTCGAACTGGTTTGAAAAGTTGAAGTTGAAAGTTCAAGCTAATTGCTGAGTTTGGCTCACAGAGTGGCAACTCTCTGTGAAAAGACTCAAGGTTAACGCCTTGGGTCTTTTTGTATTTGAATTGAGGTGATTCTAGGATTGACCTTAATCAAAATGAACTGAGATTAAAATTCTGGAGACTCAGATTTATAAGGGTAGCCGCTATCACAAAAAAAGAGCTTCTTTATGACCAGACCATTTAAACGAAAAACCACCCGAAGGTGGTCTGTGCTAATGCGTTTTTAAACGCGATTGAGTTCTGGGTTACCCCAGTCATTTTGGAATCGGCGGGCATCTTCATCATTCCTTGATTTGAGACCGATCAGAATCCCGCCGTCATTGACATCCGCTTCGTATTTTTTCAATGTATCTTCTGGGATACCCCAGCCAATCAAGGCACCGACCAAGCCTGCGGTCACGCCACCCGCGCCTGCGCCTGCAATACCAGCCGCTAACGGGCCAGCAATGACCAAGCCTAAGCCTGGTAAAACGATAGCCGTACCTACTGCTGCCACTGCCGCCGCAATGGCACCTGCAGTTGCACCAAGCGCGCCACCGATTGCCGCGCCTTCAGCCGCTTTACTGCCGACTTCAGTTTCCAATGTCGCATTCTTGCCGTAATAGCGCTCACGCGTTTCTTCGGACATGATGACATTGATTTCATTCGCACTATAGCCAGCTTCAGTTGCTGAACGATAAGCGCGTTCCGCGCTGTCTTGATCCTTAAATAAACCAGTCACTGTAGTCATGTTCATCTCCAAATAGGTTTTATTAGAGCAGCCAGTGTATGGAGAGAGGCTGGTAGTGACGAGTGTGATTACGCTGATATGGATGTAGGAGAGTCGCACGTTTTTATGCAATGCCGTTGAGGATGTCGTGTTTATATTGGCTAGCGTGAATAGTCAGGATTTTCCAGATGCTAGTCATTTAATGGAAGTGATTTAGTGTTGATGCCTGGATTCTGTGGTGACTTGAAAGCGCTGAGGCAAGAGAATTCCTACACGGTTTATAGAAATATTCCGATAATTGTTTATGCCAATTTTCGTTAGTCTGTAAGCGTTGGTAGCAAGTAAGCGCTTTCCTAGTGAGTACTACGCTGGTTATTGACATTCATGTCTGTCAAATACGCAGATGGTTTGATATTTGGAAGAAAATAAGGAGAAGTTATGAATAAACACACACTCACAATCGCCGTTCTTGCTTTGTTTTTAGCGGCTTGTAAAAGCACACCAACTAATTTATCTCATACAGCTAATCCGACCTCAAAACAGGAAGTCGCTGCAGAACATGCTGTAGGTGAGAAAGATGATGGCAGAGGATACAAAATCTATGGCGCTTATCTTTCAAACCGCCAGATTTATTTTGACTACGATAAAGATACCCTTGATCCGAAATATAAAAACCTCATCGCAGTGCATGCCAAGTATTTATTGAATCACCCGCAAAGTAAAATCTCGTTGCAAGGTCATTCAGATGAAAGGGGCAAGGCTGGCTATAACAAAGACTTGGGCTTACGTCGCGCAGTGGCAGTGAGAAATGCATTCAATGCTGAAGGTGTAAAAAATACCCAGCTTGAAACCATCAGTTATGGCAATGAATTTGCCAGCCAGGATTGCCCTGATGAACATTGCCACAAAATTGATCGTCGTGTGGATATCAACTACGGCGTTAAGTGACGCTGTGATTGATGTACTTAGAACGCGATTAGTATCAGCACACAAAAGACGGCTTGCAGAAATGTGAGTCGTTTTTCTTTTATTGATGCCGACAGTTCAATAAGACTAAGTTAGCTCGTCAGCCACTTCCTACCGAAGAATGAGCTGAATGCCTATGTTTGATTTGGCGAAATAAAGCTTTAATTGATAAAACAAAGAAATGCTAGTTAACGATTAAAACTACTATCAAGGAAAACACCATGAGCAGACTTATTCTAACCCTTCTGATTTGCATATTCGCTGTCACCACTTTTTCAGCCAATGCTGCGAATAAAGGCAGATCGAATCTGAAGAAATCCAATATCACACCAATTCAGAAGCAACAAAAGCCACAAATTGATCATTCTAGTGACAAGCCTTTATCGAGTGAGAACTATCAAATCCAGGCCAAGGAAACAGTGCAAGCCAGCCCGGCTGACATGAGTCCGCCGAAACCCACAGATGTAAATTACACACCGCTTCCTAGCCTGAATGACCGCAATCCGATCAGTAATTAAGTAATTAACTGACCTGCGAAACAGGTATTTGAATCGAATGCGTCGGATTTAATCAGCTATTAGTGTCTGTTTAACAGGCAAGGAACTATTTATAGAAAGACTCAAGGTTAACGCCTTGGGTCTTTTTTGTTTTGTAGGTTATATTAATGATCGCTGTAAAATAAAATCTAATATTGATAAGAGCTCATCGTTTAGCAATAAATAGTTTGTAAATAAAAGTGTAAATAAAAGTGTAAATAAAAGTGTAAATAAAAGGGGATGTATTTATGTTTGCAATTTCAACACGTTCTGCGCTGGTGATGGCCGTTGTGGCAATGATATTAATTCCGTTAGCAGCGTCCTGGTTTGCTTATCCGTCCACGCATTTGCCGCCTGGCTTTGGCGTTTTCCCACCGCAGTTTGTTGAAGAGCCACCTGGATTTAATCTGATTGTTTTTATTGGGGTTGCCCTGCTCGAAGCAGCATTTGCAGTGTTTTTGATCTTTCCGCAATGGTTTGGCTTTAAGCCGGTTGCCCCATCCCCGCAGCCTGCACTGCGCGCATTGCCCTGGTGGTTTTGGGTGGGGGCGGTTGTGACATTGTTTTTCTGGTGGTTGATGTGGACACGCACGACACCATTTGGTGATCTGGTGTATTACGCTTTTACGCCCATGTGGTGGGGGTTTATCTTTGTGCTCGATGGACTGACATTCCGTTACTCCGGTGGCTACTCACTGTTTGCAAGTCGCCCTAAAACATTTCTTATCAGTGCGGTGGTGTCGATTGGTGGCTGGTATTTCTTTGAATATTTTGACTATTTTGCCTTGGGTAACTGGTATTACCCAAATACCGATATTCCCGGTTTAAGCCATACCACGATTGTGTGGATCTTTATTTTTGCCTACTCTACTGTTTGGCCTGCCGTGTTTGAATGGTATACCTTGCTGAATGCTTTTCCTAAAATTGCCGCGCGCTACTCTCAAGGCCCTAAGCTGGCATTCCCGGCAAAGCCGATGTTATATGTGAGTTTTGTGCTGTTCGCTGCCGTGCCATTCTGGCCTTACCCTTTGTTTTGGGCAATGTGGATTGCGCCACTGATAGGCATCGCTGGCATATTGATGATGCGTGGTATCTGGACCCCATTTACCGATGTTGGCAACGGCAATTGGAGCCCGGTGCTGCTGATGGCGCTCAGCTCATTGTTTAACGGATTTTTCTGGGAGTTTTGGAATTACGGCAGCGCGCATCCAGTATTGCCAGTCACCAATCCTAACTACTGGCTTTACGATATTCCCTATGTGAATGTGATTCATATTCATGCGGAAATGCCATTGCTGGGCTTTGCAGGCTACTTGCCATTTGGCGTGCTGGTCTGGGTGGTATTTATCTGGGCGGGCAAGGTATTTGGTTTTAATACCAATATTCTTAAGGGATAATTCATATTTTTAAGCTATAGCTAAGTCCCCGAATGCTGTTAAAAAAAGAGACTGTGTCAAACAGTCTCTTTTGCATTAATGCGTTGATGGATGCAACGTTTCACTAGGTTTTGCATTGGCAGCCGCTGGTTCATGATTCTTAACCGCAGCCATGACTTTGCGAGCGATCGCTGAAAAAGCTAACAGAAGTAGAAATTTTCTCATTTTAAATCCTTTCAATCATTAAATTTTTGGGGTCTGCTTTTTGAACTCTCAGACGGTGTACACATTTAATACCACGCCCGCTTTCAAATGTATCAGCCCCTATCTTATTTATGTGTAGGAGGGGCCTTACCCCTTGGTTTAATTCAAAATTCTGATTGCAGGCATTTTTCTATACGATTTTTCCTACAGGAATTTCAGTCTTATAGGGATACAACAAAAATCACATTCAGGCCAGTATTCGAACTATTAGTTTTAGAAAACTACTCTTAAATTACGAATGAGTCTGGAGAAAAATATGGCCTTGAACAAAGATACTAATGTGCACAGCGTGCATCATATCGATGAAAGTCGCCTTGACCCTTTGAATCCCGATTCGATTGATCCCGCCAATACGGATCCTTCTGACGATTCACGCGGATATGAAAAAGATCACTCAAGTAGTTATAACCATGATAGAACGCTTAACAAGCAAAATATCGATGATAGAAACAAGAAGTTTCCAAATGATATCAGTAATCCGGATGCCGGAATTTAGGTGCTTCTGAAGGATCATAAATCCATATGACGACCACAAAATTCAGACGTATTGCAACTGTCGTTTTTTATTTGCTTGGTATGCTGGTTGCCGGTTTGATGCTGATCAGCTGGAATGAATCCGAAATTCCACCGGCTGGTGAACCTTTAAGTGCGGCGGTCGAATCCATATCAGGATCTGAACAGGCAGTGCCGCTGCCCATCAATGACAGGGAACCTCAAAATTTTGCACAACCGACTGCCGATTCCAGATCCAGTGAATGACCTTTAGCTTTGCCAGGCGGGACATGATCAGCTTAACCATGGCTTGATATGGACATAAAAGATTACCCGCAGATAAGCCCCGTCCTACGCTTAAATAAGATTGTTACTGATAACTAAAGGTTGCAATCCATCGTTTAATTCACAGGCAGTTCAGAAAAGCTATCCAGAACCAAACTTCAAACTTTTTAGGGACACTGACATGAGCAAACTATTCATCGCATTATTATTCTCTGCATTCGCAATGACAACTTACGCTGCGGACACTGATAAACAAACTGACGGCGCAGAACTTGGTACCAACGAAACACCACAAGCGCAGGATCAAAGTAAAAATAGCCGTCATACCACTACAGCCAAACCTACTAAAAAACAGAATCATATGAACAAAAAAGCTAAGCATAATCATCAAAAAGCTGGCAGCGCTGAGGAGAATCCATTACAGCCTACCGATTCTGAACCGGCACCAGGCGCTTCAACCCGCTAATAAAAAAGGATTGCGCTAGCAATCCTTTTTTTAATGACCTGTTAGCAACTAACCATAGTAGTAGAACAGGCAATAGCTGTAGAACAAGTATTTAGTATGAAGATTTTTACCATTGGCTTTACCAGGCTAAATGCTGAAGCGTTTTTCACAAAGCTAAAACGGGATGATCTTCATCACTTGATTGATTGCCGATTGAATAATGTTTCTCAACTGGCGGGATTTGCAAAAAAAGACGATTTGAAGTTTTTCTTGCGGGAAATCTGCAACATTGATTACGTGCACCTACTGCAAACAGCGCCAACTAAAGATATGTTAGATGTTTACAAAAAAGGTGGCGGGGAGTGGGCTATATACGAGAAACAATTTCTTGATTTAATGGCTAGCCGCCAGATAGAGAAAACCCTCGATAGAACATTGCTGGATGGTGGCTGCCTGCTTTGCAGTGAGCCCACACCGCATCACTGTCATCGACGGTTGGTTGCTGAATATCTTAAGCAAAAATGGGGTGATGTTTAGATCACTCATCTTTAAAGTTTTGCTAGAGTTAAAGTTTTGCTAATCAAGGCTTAATTGTCCTGATCATCAGTCATCCATCATATAATAGGGTATATGCAGTCAAAGTCAGCAGTAATCAGCCATGTCTCCCGGTAATTTGCAAAGCACTACCATAGATACGAACCGTCGTTCGTGGCAAAAAAAATCTCAATTGGTAGATAGTACGGGCGGTGAATATATTGTTTTCACCCACGATATTTCTCATACGGGGATGAGTCTTTTTGCCGACAAACAATATAAATCCGGGCAAGTGTGCAATGTGAATGTTCCGGTATATGTCGGCTCGGCGCTTAAAAATTATCGTTTTAATTGCCGGGTTATTTTCTCATCACTGTGTGGCTTGAGAGGTTTCAGGACCAACCTGGAATTTCTGGAAATACCACCGGAAAATAAAACGTTGATCCAGTCGGTGATGGCGCGATAGTAATCAGATTGAACTGCAGGTGATGCCACTGGATTAAACAGCGTTGTAACCATATTCATGAAAAGACCCAGGGTTGACGCCCTTGGGTCTTTTTTTTTGGTTATTTAAAGTATTGAGGTTCTCATCGTTGTTCTTCTTGCCGAATTTTCGTCAGTATTTGGCTTTTTTAAAAGCGGTTTGAGCTTTACTGCTTTGTTCCAATACAATACTTGCGTGATGCAGTTTGTGTTATAAAACGCATTAATTAAATATTATAAAAGTCACTCAGGGTTGGATTGATACGGGCTTGCTTCATTAGCCCCTACTTAGGAGGTAATCATATGGCATCGTTATACTCACCAGAGCACCGCGCATTGCAAGAAGAGTTTGAAACCACCAAGCTGGCAGAACTGCTGGACAACGGCTGGATTCATGAAACCATTTCTGATGAAGAGAAAGCTTTTATCAGCACGCGTGATATGTTTTTTCTTTCCACTGTTGATCGGGATGGCATGCCGACTGTGTCGTATAAAGGCGGCGGTGTTGGCTTTGTCAAAGTGCTGGACGAAAACACCCTGGTTTTTCCTGGCTTTGATGGCAATGGCATGTTTTACTCTGTCGGTAATATTGATGCGCAAGGTAAAGTCGGCCTACTCTTCATCGATTTTGAAACGCCGCACAGGATTCGGGTGCAGGGCACGGCGAAACTGGTGCGAGAGCACGCGTTAATGGCGGAATATACCGAGGCTAAATACCTGATCATCGTGACGGTAAGCAAGATTTGGATTAACTGTCCGCGTTATATACACAAGTATAAAAAAATCGATCAGTCCAAATATGTGCCTGAGCCCTGTAAAGTGACGCCGATTCCCACCTGGAAACGGTTGGATATTGTGCAAGACGCCATCACACCTGAAGAAAAGGCGATCGCAGAATCACAGGGACTGGTGGATTTGGAAGAATATGAAGCCAAAGTGAAGCGTGGCGAAGGTTAGACATACATCTTCAAGCGGATTGCAGCGAGACCCAAGGCAAATGCTTTGGGTCTTTTTATTTAAGGGAAACCAGCTGCCTCAGGCTTTCAAGAATGCATTGTAAGCGGTGGCAGTAATTTCATATGATCTTAAACGTGCCTGATGATTGAAAATCTGTGAAGTGATCATGAGTTCATCAGCCTCTGTTTTGGCTATAAACGCCTGCATCTCACTCAGCACCTTTTCGCCAGTCCCGATCGCTGAACACGACAGTACCTGATTCAAAATCGCCCGCTGGGCACCGCCTATTTGATTCCATAAATCAAATACTGGTGGCGGTAATTTGGTCGGGCTGCCACTGCGCAAGTTGATAAATGCCTGTTGCATGGAGGAGGCTAAAAACACCGCTTCTTCGTCCGTTTCTGCCGCGAACACATTGAAACCAAGCATGACATACGGTTGATCCAGATATGGCGAGGGCCTGAAGGTATCTCTGTAAATTTCAATCGCCTGCATCAAATAAGCCGGTGCAAAATGTGAGGCAAATGCAAACGGCAAGCCCAGTGCGGCAGCCAGTTGTGCACCAAATAAGCTGGAACCCAGTATCCATATGGGCACATTCAATCCGTTGCCTGGCACCGCTTTGACCGGACGTTTGGGTTCTGAGGAAAAGTAATCCAGTAACTCCGTGACATCCTGTGGAAACGCATCTGAATCCGAGTCCAGGTGACGGCGCAATGCGCGCGCTGTGAGCTGGTCTGAGCCTGGCGCACGTCCGACGCCGAGGTCTATGCGCTTGGGGAACAAGGACTCCAGCGTGCCGAATTGTTCAGCGATGACCAATGGAGAGTGATTAGGCAACATGATGCCGCCAGCGCCTACCCGTATCGTTGTTGTCCCCGCCGCCACATGGCCAATGAGGATAGCGGTCGCCGCACTTGCGATACCCGGCATGCCATGATGCTCCGCCAGCCAATAGCGATGGTAACCCCATTTTTCGGCATGCTGGGCGAGTGCGAGCGTGTGTTTGAACGATTGCGCCGCGTCACTGCCTTCAGCAATGGGGGAAAGATCAAGGACGGATAATCTGGTACTCATTTTCTTCTTCGGTATTTAACAGTTGATAGGTTTGATTGTGTTGTAGCGATTCGTTCATGCGCCAGGTGAGTTTTAAGTAATATCTGCTACTCTAGACTACACTCTTGCCATTTAATTTTTGATGAAACCCGATCAATCCTCTTCCAGCTTGCATCCCCGTAATCTGAACCGCGCCGGTTACGATTTTGCTGCGCTGGTGCAAACGCATCCGCCATTGTCTCAATATGTGCGACCAAATGCTTATGGCGATGCTTCAATAGACTTTGCCAATCCGCAGGCGGTGAAGGCACTGAATCAGGCCTTGCTCAAGCACTATTACGGTGTCACTGTGTGGGATATTCCCAAACACTATTTGTGCCCGCCGATTCCGGGGCGGGCGGATTATGTGCATTACCTGGCGGATTTATTGGCCGAAAACAAAAAGTTAAAACCTGAGCAAGTGCGGGTGCTGGATATTGGTACCGGGGCTAACCTGGTATATCCATTGATCGCTAGCCATGCGTATGGCTGGCAATGTGTGGGCGTCGATATTGACCTGCAGGCGTTGCGCAATGCGCAACAGATCATTGACGCTAATCGTTTGCAACAGCAGATTTCGTTGCGCCACCAGCCAAACCCCATAGGTATTTTTAAAGGCGTGATATTGGCAGGCGAACAGTTTACGCTCACTTTATGCAACCCGCCTTTTCATGCCTCGGCTGAAGCTGCACAGGCGGGCACGGATCGTAAATGGCGCGGTTTGGGCAAACGCCCGTCTCAGGCGCTTAATTTTGGCGGCCAGTCCAATGAGTTGGTGTATGCGGGCGGTGAAGCTGCTTTTCTGGCGACGATGATCAACGAGAGCAAGTCATTCGCAAGGCAGTGCGTCTGGTTTACCACGCTGGTATCTAAGGCAAGTAACTTGCCTTTAGTCTATCGAAGCTTGAACAAGGTACAAGCCGTGACAGTAAAAACAATCCCCATGGCACAGGGACAAAAGCAAAGCCGGTTTGTGGCGTGGTCGTTCCAACCCGAATAGTGTTTGAAATCAAAAAGTTTAATAAGTCACTTTTTTTATCGAGAACTGAAAGTGGTCATCCAGAAATGTAACCAGCGCAATCCTGCACGATTGTAATGAATTGAAAACCCCTGATCAGAAACTGGTTATTTCGACAAGCTTGTATTAGCATGGACCAGAGCATTTCTGCTATTTAGATAGCACAAACAAGTATTCAGGGTGAAGAATTACAATGAGTTTAGAGGGCCGTATTGACGAAGCGTTGTTTCATCGGCTGATGTCGAGCGCCCATATTCCATTGATAGGCAGCGCACTCGGTGGCTTGCTGATTACCATTTCACAGCTGGATTCCGACAAGAGCCACTTGTTTTTTACCTGGATGTTGCTGGTATATGTGGTCATTTTATTACGCTGGTGGCTGACGCATCGCTGCAAACGCAAACTGAAGAAGCATGGATTTAACCCGCGCCTGATGAACAAATATTGCCTGACACTGGCATTGTCTGGCGTAGCGTGGGGCGCTTTGGGTTTCCTGATCACGGATGCGTCGCCGATGACGGTGATCATTGTGGTGACGGCTATCCAGGCGATGGTGATGGGCGGGGTGGTGACCATGGCAGCCTGCATTCCTGCTTTCCTGGCCTTTAGCTTGCCGGCCATGTTGCCTAGCGTACTGGTATTCGCGTCCGGCAGCAGTGTGCCTAATATAATCATGGCAGTGTTCAGCGTGTTCTTCTATTTGCTGATGATAGGCGTCGCCTTTCATTTCAATAAGTCTTTACGCCAGGCGCAACGGGTCAGCTTTGAAAATGAAGACCTGATAGGGTCGCTGAAAGAGGCTTACCATAAAATCTCCGCGCAAAACCTGGAATTAAACCATGTCGCCCACCATGACATTTTAACCGGGCTACCTAATCGCAAGTTGCTGGCCGTGCGTATGCAACAAGCCATGGAAATTGCCGAACTGAAGAACACCAGCACGGCCATTTTGTATCTGGACCTGAACGGGTTTAAGGCGATTAATGACCAGCTTGGTCATGAGGCTGGCGATATGGCGTTGGTTGAAGTCTCCCGCCGGCTGGGTAAGGTGATCCGCGGTAGTGACACCCTGGCCAGGGTAGGCGGCGACGAATTCGTGATTGTGTTGTCTGACTTGCAGGGCAACGCTGCGGCCTCGGTGGAGATGGTCGCCAATAAGTGCCTGATGGTGTTTGAACAGATATTTATGATCCAGTCTGCAGAGCGCCAGCTGGGTGCATCCATCGGCTTGGCTATCTGCAAGGAAGGTAACACTATTGAGCAGTTACTTTCATTAGCCGATAAGGCGATGTACCAGGCCAAATTATTAGGCTGCGGCAAAATATACTGGGCCGCATAAAAGACGGTAACTAATTCTCTTCAGACTAGTCTGACATTCATTGTTTTTTCAATTGTTTTTGCAACCCTCCGGTTGTGGTGAGCGGGTTAAATTGCCATGCATTCTTCCACATATTCAATGATTTGATTTTTGCTGTTTAACATATATTAACGACATTTACGTGGGAAATATTTACACCTGTTAGCTGTATATCTTAATATTGAACCAGCATGCCAGCGTCTTGAATAAGGCATATCAAAGCGCGGAAAATGCAGGTTCAGGGTGGATTTTACAATGTGTTTCTATAGCGGAGTGGGTAATGGGCACGTCGCAGTCTGTAAAGCATCATCAGCAATTGACGCAGTTGTACCTGGCACTCAGTCAGTGTACCCAGGCAATTGTGCAAAGCCATGACAGGCAGGCGCTGTTTGAAAAAATCTGTCGCATCATTGTGGATTTTGGTCATGCCAAACTGGCCTGGGTAGGCCAGGTCGAGCCTGAGTCCAGGCAAGTCAAAGTCACTGCCGCAGTTGGCACCGGGCTGGAGTACCTGAGTCAGGTATCCATTTCGGCAGATCCAACCAAGCCTAACGGGAGAGGGCCTTGTGGCACGGCCATCGCCACCGATCAGCCTTTCTGGTTGCAAGATTTCCAAACCAACCCGGTGGCTACCTTGTGGCATGCATCCGCTTCAGAATTCTCGTGGAAAGCCGCCGCCTTTTTACCTTTGCATAGTGAAGGCAAAGTGGTTGCTTGCCTGTCTCTATATGCCTCCGAAGAGCATGCATTTGATCCCGACACCCAGCGTTTGTTGATAGATATGGTCGCGAATATTGATTTCGCACTGGACCGCTTTGTTGTACAGCAAGAGCGCACGCAGTACCAGCAGAGCCTGCTGGCCAGCGAGCAACGAGCACGGCTGGTGATGGAAAATGCCCTGGATGCGATTATCAATATGGACACGGCCGGGAATATTATCGAATGGAATCGGGCGGCAGAACGTATTTTCGGGCATCAGCGCAGTGAGGTAGTGGGCAAGAGCCTGGGCGAGGTGATCGTGCCTCCAGCCTATCGCGAGGCGCACGATCAGGGCCTGAAACGACTGCAACAGACCGGTGAATCCAAACTGCTGGGTCGTGCCATCGAGATTTCAGCCATACGCAGGGACGGCAGGGAATTCCCGGTTGAATTGACCATTATCGAAATTGAACGCAGTGGTGAGCGCTATTACAGTGCTTTTTTGCGCGATATCACGCGCCGCAAGGAGTTTGAAGCCCGCATACGCTTTCTCGCCGATTACGATGCACTGACCGGCCTGCCTAATCGCAACCTGCTCAATGAGCGGGTGACGGTAGAGATAGAGCAGGCATGGGCCAATGATAGCCAGTTTGCCTTGATGTTTCTTGACCTGGACCATTTCAAGGATGTGAATGACAGCCTGGGGCACAGGTACGGCGACAGCCTGCTGATCGAATTGACCAAGCGTTTTCAAAACCTGGTCCGCCCTGAAGATACGATTTGCCGGTTGGGTGGCGATGAGTTTGTGTTTTTACTGGCCGGTGCCGGGCATGATGTCGCCAAAGAGGTGGTTGAGCGGTTACTGAAGGCGATAGAAGAACCGCTGATGATAGACCAGTACCAGCTCAGCATCACCGCATCTGTCGGTATCGCCATTTATCCGGATGATGGCCTGGATATCGAGAGCCTGCAACGCAATGCCGACGTTGCCATGTACCGTACCAAGAAGGAAAGCCGCAATGGCTACCGCTTTTTCAGTAACCAGATGCAGATCCAGACTACCCGCCATTTGCAACTGGTGAATGCGTTACGGCAAGCGATTGCCTTGAAGCAATTAACGGTGCATTACCAGCCGCAGCTGGATCTGCATACCAAAAAACTGGTAGGAGTAGAGGCTTTGTTGCGCTGGCGGCATCCGCAGTTAGGTGAGGTGCAACCGACAGAGTTTATTCCGCTGGCTGAATCCAGTGGCCTGATTATCTCCATCGGCAGCTGGGTGCTGGAGCAGGCAGTTCAGCAAATCGAGCGCTGGCAGCAGGCGGGCATCGCCAATATCTGTGTATCGGTCAATTTGTCCAGCATACAGTTCCGCGACCCTGAATTACCTACGCTGGTGCAGGCCATCCTGCAACGCTATCATGTGTTGCCGCAATCGCTGGAGCTGGAGCTGACAGAAGGTGTCGCGCTGGAAAATCCGGAAGGTGCCGTCAGTATGATGGATGCACTGGACCAGCTCGGGGTCCGTTTATCGATTGATGATTTTGGTACCGGCTACTCCTCCTTGAGTTACCTTAAAAAATTCAAGGTATACAAACTGAAGGTGGACCAATCGTTTGTGCGCGATATTTCAACCGATGATGAGGACAAAGCCATCGTCATCGCCATCATTAACCTGGCTCGCAGCCTGGGGCTGAAAACAATCGCCGAAGGCGTGGAAACTGCCGAGCAAAAAGCGTTTCTATTGTCACATGGTTGCGATGAGATTCAGGGCTATCTGTTGAGTCAGCCTATGGCTAGCGAAGAGGCAACTGCTTATCTGCTGGCAAATCAATGACTGTTCTTCTCAATTCTCTTTTTGAGCCATTATAGTTTCTCGATTGTCTTCAGCGCGAGATAGCAGGCGCTGCCTGAAATTTTGATCTCTACAAATACATTCCAAATAAAACGGTTGACTTCCTAAATGATAATAATTATCATTTACTTGTCGTTTAACGAAAAGGAGATCCATGATGAAGCGTCAAACTGTAGTAGGCAAGACCATGCTGGCAGGAAAAACGGCTTGTAAAGTGCTTTATCATAAATCTTCGGATACGGTGGAAGTCGAAGTGGGCGGCACCACACTTAAATTCGAGGCTGACAGCTTTATTGTCATTAACGAAATGTTGCGTAAAGCGGCCGCCAGAATCGTGATGCAAACCGAAATAGAAATGAGCATTTGAAAGGGTAACCATGCAGGCAGCGAGTATCAACACCATGCGCTATGACCCGGCATTGCCTGATGCAGAGTCTGTCATGGCATCTTTGCTTTACATAGCTACTTTATATATTAAAAAACCAACCTACGAGCTGGCTAAACAGGCATTGCGACTGGCCGAAACTTTAACTGCGCCCGAGTATGCAGATTCAGACCTGATTTGCCGTGTTTCACGCCGCATGTGCGTGCAATGGACGCTGCTGGTCAATGAGCACGAGCAATCTTCACCTTTGAGTCACAAAGCCGGCCACTCACTAACCCATTTGAATGAAAAACTATCATGAGCGAACATTCCATGTGTAAGAAAATCTTATTATCAGGCCAGGCTGGATTCCGTGTGCATTACTGCGAAAGCCATGGCACCGTAGAGCTGGAAATCGGCGCCATGAGTTTACGCCTGGACGAAGATGCGCTGGAAATGATGAGCGATTCTCTGGCAGAGTCTGTAAGCAAGCTGCAGGCTTTACGGGCGACTAAAGGTTCATTTGAAGCGTTTATGCGCCAATTGAAAAACGCCTGATTCCACCCTTCAAATCTGGCTTGCATGAACACTGGCGAATATTAAAAAAAGCAATGACGGTTAAGTCATTGCCTTTTTGTTTTCTTGTGGCGGATATATTTATCCGCGGCTAATGATTAATCAGCCAGTTTTGCGCTCACGTTTTTAGTGAGTTCGCTCAACGTTTTGTTCAGGGCTTGGAAAGCGACATCCGAAAGGCCGGTGTCACAGGCAACTCTTTTTTGAATCTCAGACAGCTTGCTGCGCAGGTTCTGGCCTTCTTCCGTCAGGGTCACGATCACTACGCGTTCATCATCTTTCTGGCGAGTGCGGGTGGTCAGTTTTTTCACTTCCAGACGTTTGACAACTGGTGTGATGGTAGCCGGTTCCAGCAATAATTTCTCGGCAATCTCTTTAATCGAAAGCTGCTTGAATTGCCACAAAGCTACTAGCACCAGATACTGCGGATAAGTTAAATTCAGTTTATCAAGATCCGGCTTATATGAGCGAAGCAGGGAGTGTGTAGCTGAGTAAAGTGAGAAACAAAGCTGATTTTCTAGGTATAAATTCGGCATGTTGTTGAATATTAATTGTCATCAATAGAATTAAAGGATTACAGCATCAATTCAAACCACTGTCTATAGTAGTTTGACGTAGTTATGTATGCAAATGGATACAACGGCCTTTACTTTGATTAAATAGATGTTAATCTGCGCTAAGGGCCGGTTTGCGCTTGCTGAACACACCCTGCAGCATCTCTAAAAATGGTTTAAGTTAAGATAGAATAGGGCACGCACAACACCTGCTGCGCACTCTAGCCTTAAACTTATGCTGCCGTCCATCACTTTTCTTGATCTCGAAACCACTGGCGCCACGCCATTAAAAGACCGCATCACCGAAATTGCGCTGGTGCGTTTTGATGACGGTATAGAAACAGCCCGCTGGCAAACCCTGGTCAATCCGCAAATGGCCATTCCGCCATTTATACAATCGCTAACCGGTATCAACAATGCCATGGTTGAACACGCGCCGCTTTTTTCCGAAGTGGCCAGCCAGTTGCTGGCTTTTCTTGAAGGCACGGTGCTGGCGGCACATAACGTTCGCTTTGATCATGGCTTTCTGAAAACAGAGTTCAAGCGCCTGGGAATCACCCTGCAGCAAAAGGTATTGTGTACTGTGAAACTCTCGCGCTTGTTGTACCCGCAACATTTCAGCCATGGTATTGATGCGATTGTAGCCCGGCACAAGATAGAAGGCATCGCGCGCCATCGCGCCATGGGTGATGTGGAAGCTGTTTTACGCATGCTGGCTGATGCCAGGCAGGAGCTGGGCGAAGCAGTGCTTGAATCCGCCGCACAAAAGCTGATGGCAGCACCAGTATTACCAGCCCATATTGATGCCAGTCTGATCGGTGAGTTGCCGGAAACACCAGGCGTATATTTGTTTTATGGCGAGAATGACGTACCGCTTTACATAGGCAAAGGCGTGAATGTACGCGCCCGTGTGTTTGCCCATTTCAGTGGCGACAAAGCCTCTGGCAGGGAGCAGCGGCTGACGCAGGAAATCAAGCGTTTTGAGTGGATCCCTGCCGCAGGCGAGTTTAGCGCACTGCTGCTAGAAACGCGTTTACTCAAGGTGCAAAAACCGTTGTACAACCGCCAGTTAACGCGTGAACACTCTTTGTATAGCTGGCAACTGGCGCCACTGTCACAACCGGTAGTCAGCCTGATTGATGGGAATGACATAGACCCCAGCCAGATGGGGCGCTTGTTCGGCACTTTTAAGACTAAAAAACAGGCTACCGAAGCGCTGCGTAAAATAGCCGAACGCAATGTTTTATGCCTCAAGCTGTTGGGGCTGGAAGGTGAAAGCAGCGGACCCTGCGTGGCTTTTCAGCTTAAACGTTGCAAAGGTGCCTGTTGTGGCCAGGAGCTGGCCGAGATACACAGCTTGCGTCTGCAGCAGGCGCTAGTAGCGCATAAACTCAGCATCTGGCCTTATCCAGGAAAAATCGGCATTGAGGAATACAACCTGGAAAACGATATACGCCAGATTCATGTGTTTGAGCACTGGGTCTATTTAGGCGCGGCTGATAACGATGAAGATTTGCAAACGTTGCGCGCGCAAACCACGCCCCTTCATTTTGAGCTCGAAACCTATAAATTGCTGCTTAAAGTGCTGCCACAAAAAAAGACCCGTGTGCTGAATCTGGCGTATTGATACACGCCAGCCCGGCTTGTACGGGTGAAGGGGTAGTCGAAAGAGACTTGAATTCAACCAGGTCTGAATTTATTTAGGCAGATAAAAAGTGCTGTCAGTCGATACCGTCTCGCCGGAGGGTTCGGCGGTCACTTCAATAATGATGCGCTGGCTACCGGTTTTTTCTGTATGCGGCACGGCAAGGCTCAGTGGAACTAAAGCTTCTTCAGTCGCACCCACAGTGAGTGACCGTTCACTTTCTACCTTGATATCTGCCATCCCGCTTGCACGGATGCGGTAATGCTGGGGCTGTTCAGTGGCATTCAACAGATGTAGCTGGTAAAGGTTTTCTACGCCTTGGGCCGTCTCGCGATACATGATATTGCGGTCACGCATGATATCGACTTTAAAGGCCGGTTTATGCAACATGCTGTATGCCATCCAGCCGAATATCAGCGCAAACAGGGCGCTATAAATCAGTACGCGCGGACGCAGCATATGGCTTAACAACCCGTGCTTACTGGTATTGCCGCCTGCTGAAAAACGGATCAGCCCGCGCGGATATTGCATCTTGTCCATCACCTCGTCGCAGGCATCGATACACAATCCGCAGCTGATGCATTCATATTGCAGGCCCTGGCGGATATCTATGCCCACCGGGCACACCTGCACGCAGATGTTGCAGTCTATACAAGACCCTAAGCCCTGCGCCTTGAAGTCCTGACCTTTGCTACGCCCGCCGCGTGGTTCGCCGCGTTCGCTGTCATACGCTACTATCAGTGTGTGATTATCAAACATGGCACTCTGGAAGCGGGCATACGGACACATATGCTTGCATACTTGCTCGCGTAAAAAACCGGCATTGCCATAGGTAGCAACACTATAAAAGCCGAACCAGAACCATTCCCAGCCGCTAAGCTGGAATTGCAGCAAGGCGGGCAAGAGCTCACGAATAGGCGTGAAATAGCCGACAAACGATAGCCCGGTCAGCATGGCAAAACCCAGCCAGACAGCATGCTTGCTAAGTTTAATACCCGCTTTCCTTAATCCCCATGGCTGCGCATCCAGTTTTTGCCGCGCCATGCGGTCGCCTTCTATGCGGCGTTCCATCCATAAGAATATTTCTGTATAAACCGATTGCGGGCAGGAGAAGCCACACCACAAGCGGCCGGCGACAGCAGTAAACAAAAACAAACCGAGCGCACAAACGATCAGCAGCAGTGCCAGGTAAAACAGATCCTGCGGAAAGATGACCATCCCAAACAGGTAAAAGCGCTGCGCGTTGATATCCATTAAAAACGCCTGGCGTTCGCCATATTGCAGCCAGGGCAAACCGTAAAAAACAATTTGCGTCAGCCAGATCATCAGCCAGCGCCAGTTTTTGAAATAGCCATTGACCGTGCGCGGATAAACCTTGGCAGTTTTTTGATATAAGGAAATTGTTTTTTCTTTGACCGGTGCGGCCACAATGGGAATCACGGTTTTGCTACGAGAGGCTTGCATAATGACACTCGGAAACACTGAAGACGAGCGCACTATAAGCTGTTTGCCCCAACTAAAACAGATTCAGTTTTTAATTAAAAAACCATATCAGTTTTGATTGGATGCTTGTGTAATCAGGTGGCCTAGTGTCTGGATTGCTTGCAGGCTGTGCGCATTCAATGGATGCCCATAGTTGAATCTAACGAAGTTGGCATATTGTTGCTGCGATGAAAACATGCATCCAGGCGCGAGGCTTATGTTGTGCGCAATTGCCTGCTGGAACAGGGGCAGGCAGTCACATTGTTGCGGCAGTTGCATCCAGAAGAAATAGCCGCCTTGCGGCAGGTTAAAACGTACTTGCTCAGGAAAGTATTGGTGAATGGCCTGCGAAAACTGCAATTCTTGCAACATCAGCTGGTGCCTGAGCTGGCGCAGATATTTATCGTAACCGCCTTTTGCCAGGTAACTGGCCAGCGCCTGCTGGGCCGGGATAGACGTAGCTAATGTTGTTGAAATCTTTAGGCGAGTAATCTGTTCAGTAAACTTCCCCGCAGACACCCATCCCACCCGGTAACCCGGGGCCAGCGATTTTGAAAAAGAACTGCAATGCATCACCCAGCCTTCGCTATCCCATGCTTTGGCTGGTAACGGCCGTTGCTTGCCGAAATATAATTCGCGATAGACGTCATCCTCAATCAGCGGCAATTGATGGCGCGTTATCAAGGCCACCAGTGCTTGTTTGCTGGTTTCCGGCATCAGGCTGCCAGTCGGGTTCTGGAAGTTGGTCATCACCCAGCAGGCTTTGGGTTTGTGCTGAATGATGGCCTGTTCCAGTGCCTGTAAATCAATCCCATGTTCAGGATGGCTGGGCACTTCAATGGCGCGTAGTCCCATCCTTTCAATCGCCTGCAATGCCGCATAAAAACTGGGCGATTCGATAATCACGCTATCGCCGGGTTGCGTGACCGCGGCCAGGCTCAGGTTGAGTGCTTCAAGCGCGCCATTAGTCACGACTATGTCCGTGGCATCCGTTTGCGTGCCATCCAACTGGTAACGCAGCGCAATCTGGCGCCGCAGTTCAACATCGCCCTGCCCGATATCGCTCACCGTATCAGAAGGTTGCATGCGTCGCACAGCCGCCACCATATGGTCAGCCAGTTTGGAAAGTGGAAAATGCAACGGGCTGGGGAATGCCGAGCCGAATGGTACGTGTTGGGGATCTTTAATGCGGTCCAGCAGGGTGAACACAAGGTCGCTGACTTGCAGGGTAGTTGGCAGGCCGGTGTGTGTAGGGCTGGCGGGCGTCAGCAACCGTTCGGTGCGTAAAGGCCCGGCGACGTAATAGCCCGAGCGCGGCCGGGTGACCAGCAGTCCGCGTGCTTCCAGTAAATAATAAGCCTGGAAAACGGTGGAAGCATTCACCTGCTTCAGGGCCTGGATCTGGCGTATTGAGGGCAGTTTATCGCCGCGTTTAAGCAAGCCTTGCTGTATGGTACTGGCAATTTCTTCGGCAATGATTTCGTATTTTTTCACGGGCGGACCTTGTGTTGTCATTGCCGGGTAACTGATATGGTAAATTAAATCCAAACTGAAGCTGTTTGGCAAGCGCCATTCTGGTTACGATGTTGTTTTTTTAGATGACCGCTTTCATCATGTCCCAATTAATCATCAGCCACACCGAACGCCTGAACAAAAGGCATTACCTGCTCTGGCTAAGCGACGGGCAATCCATGCAGCTCTCAATTACTGATATGTTTAATGTCAAAGTCTTGCTTGCAGATAAGGTGGTCGCTTCTGCACATTTCCAGCCATTGAGTTCCTTGAATAATATTGAAATGCCGCCGTTGTACCGCATCAATGACTATAGTGCGCCAACGGGTGTTTTTTCTTTATTGTCGGATGGGTTGCTGAATGCCATATTAAGTGTGTATGCATTCTATACACACGGTATAATCAAGCCCTGGCGGGTAGCGCCGGCAACTAAATCGCTGCCGGCATGAAACGCATCAATTCACCCTCCGCATTCGCTGGCGAATATACGCAAATGTATTTGCATTCTTGAATTAATTGCGTATAATTGCGGGTTCTTTAAAAGGCGACGTTTAAGGCATTTTTATGTACGCAGTGATCAAAACAGGTGGCAAACAGTACAAAGTTACCGCTGGTGAAAAATTAAAAGTTGAAAAATTAGTTGGTGACGTAGGTTCTACTGTTGTGATCGACAAAGTATTGTTGATTGCAAACGGCGAAACAACCACGGTTGGCGCACCTTTGATAGCCGGCGCTACAGTGAATGCCACAGTGGTATCACATGGCCGTGGCGACAAAGTGATGATCTTTAAAATGCGTCGTCGTAAGCACTATCGCAAGACTCAAGGTCATCGTCAGAGCTATACTGAAATTCAAATCGATACTATTTCTGCTTAATCGGCAGATTGCTAGAGTAAGGAATCAAACATGGCACACAAAAAAGCAGGCGGTAGTTCACGTAACGGCCGCGACTCACAA
>DATHWT010000142.1:0-17825 GCA_035460345.1 Methylophilus sp.
TGGTGGTGATGCAGAACCTGGGCTTTTCGTGGGTGCCCTCGTGGCATTACGCAGTGGTGGTTGGCTACGATATGGATAAAGAACTGGTCTGGTTGCGCTCCGGGCCTTATCAACGGCAGGAGATGTCACTCAGCGCTTTTCAACGCACCTGGGCACGGAGTGAACATTGGGCGTTTGTCGCCTTGTCGCCAGGACAATTGCCAGCCAGTGCCAGCGCAGATGAAGTAGCCAAAGCACTGGTTGCCTATGAAAGGAATGCAGCAGCGCCGGTGCGGAAAACGGCTTACCAGGCAGCTGTGCAAAAGTGGCCTGACCACCTGGTGTTGCTGATGGGGTTAGGCAATGCTGCCTACGCCGCAGGTGACCTGCCGTTAGCGGCCAATAGCTTCAAACATGTGACAGAAGTGCATCCTGAATCTGCCGCTGCTTTTAATAATTTGGCCAATGTTTTACTGGCGCAGAATCAGACTGCCCAAGCCGAAGCGAGTGCAAAACAGGGTTTGGCACTCGCAGGGGAGAATGAGAAGTTGAAATCGCAAATTGCACAGACATTGGTCGAGATTCGGCAGCAGAAGAAATAATCAGATAATCTTACGATAACCTCTAAGCCTGGATTGTGCGATGGAATAACTCAGCGCTACCGAGTATTCGCTAGTACGGATGTCCAGGTGTATTAATCCGTCTCTGGTTAATTTACTTCAGTATGCTTTTCCAGGTAGCTGTAAAAATCCTTGCGTTTGAGGGATTTCGAGAACAACCAGCCTTGCACGTATTTGACACCGCGCTCGCGGAGTATTTGGGCCTGCTGCTCGGTTTCAACGCCTTCAGCGACCATATCCAGCTGCAAGGTTTTTGCCATCTCGATAATATGGAAAGCCACATGGCTGGTCACGGCATCGGTGCCCACCGAGTCGACAAAGGTCTTGTCTATCTTGAGGTAATCCAGCTGGAATTTGGTCAGGTAAGACAAGCTGGAATAACCGGTACCAAAATCGTCAATCGCCACCATCACCCCACAGGCGCGGATATTTTTAATAGTGGTCAGCGCTTCGTCATCATCCAGGAATCCGCGTTCGGTCACTTCAATCAGTATTTGCCTGCCTTTTGCGCCGGTGGATTTTTTAAAGTGCTCTATCATCGGTAATAAATCTCCTGAACGAATATCATGCGAGGAAATATTAATACCGACATGGAAGTTCTGATGCGTATTCAGGGCCGTGTACATATCTTTCGCCACTAACTCAAACACACGCTTCGTGATCTGGCAGATGACACCGGAGGCTTCTGCGGCAGGGATAAATGTGTCCGGGCTGATAAAGTTATTGTCCGGGGTTTTCCATCGAATCAGCGCTTCAGCGCCTACACACAGATTGTTTTGCAGATTCATAATGGGCTGGTATTCCAGGTAAAACTCATTTTTTGCCAAACCTCTTAAAATGGCTGACTTTGTCGAGTACCTGGTTCGTTGCATATAAACGAAAAAGCCACCGAGCGAGATGCCGACCACCATCGCGAGCGGTATCAGGATCTGGATAAACGAAACAAGATCATCGTTAATATCCTTCAATGGCATGGCAGCCACCACACCCGTTAAATTCAACTGGTTGGGCGCCATATACACCAGCATGCGACGTTCTTTGTCGACAAAAGTAAGTGCTTGCTTTCCTTGGTATCTTTTCAGCCACTCAGGTGCTATGTAGCCTCTTGAAGTGTAAAGCGAATGAGACTGGATACCGAATACACCGACAGACACTTCGGAGTTTCCCATTGCTTCGATGGTATGCCTGGGGATAAACATAATCGCCCAGCCCGATTTTTCCATCACCACTAAATGGTTATCGTCCCAATTATGTATTTTGATATGCGCCCAAACCCTTGTGCCATCGGGCTCAGTGCGGAGGGGGTTGCCAAGATGCATGCCATCAAACACTTCTGAAATGGAAGAGCAGACGATCTGGTTATCCCTGATATGCGCCACCGCCTGCAGGAAAAAACCGGCGATATTCAGTTCCTGCATTTTCTGGATATGTTGTGGCGAACAGGCATCTTTTTCTGCCACATGCGAAAAATGTGTGACCACATTCGCGAACTGGGTACGCGTGGAACTCATACGCATTAACACGCCATTTGTGATTTCCCGCAAACGTTTTGTTTCTTTTGAAATGGCCTGGTTCTGGGCAATCATCAGCGATAAAAAGATAGAGACAAAGGCGGTGATGACAATCAGGAGAATCGTGACCCCCGTCAAAACCCGGTTGTTCCGCCACCCCATTTTTAACAGATTATTCATATTGATACATCCTTCCAAAAGGTCAGTCTTATCGCTGCGTCGTTCAAATGCGTCGGCCAATAGACATGGCCGACAGTCGTCACGGGATAGGAGTATGCGATCTGGAAATGTTTAAATGCGCGCGAGGTACAAGAGTGATAAACATAATTTATTTTTTTCGTTAATGTTGTTTGGATATCGATCTTGAAGCTTTATGAAAGATTATTAAATTGATACTAATTATCTTCTATAGGATAGTTATCGGCGCATGATGGCGAGTCTGTAGAGTAAGGCCACCTTAATTGTTAATTTTTTTTATTTTATAGCTTGGGATAGTAAAACGGGCGGGAAAGCTTCATAAGAAAGACGTGAAAGCTTCATTGGTGGAGAGGTTATTTCTCCTCATAGCAAACCACACTGATTTCGCCATCCATCTCAATTTGCATTTGTTTCACTTCAGAGAGGTTGCCTATGCCTTCTTCCCTGAGCTTGGCCATGATCTCTTCTTTAGTCACAAATTCTTTCCGCATCTCTTTTTTTTGCAATACACCGTTTCTGACCAGCACTAATGGCGGCGCTTCAACGATGCGTCTCATCCAGGTGTATTTAAAACTTAGCCAGTCGATCAGGAGATTCCAGAACACCAGTACGCAGATGAGGACCAGGCCATCGGCGATGGATTTGGCATCGCCGCTCATGGCGTTTTGCGAGGCGTCGGCAATAATCACCACAAACAGGAAATCACTCACGCCCACACTACCCATGCTGCGCCGGAGTATGGAACGGAAAATAAGGAACAGGAACCAGTAAACGATGGATCCCCTGAGCACAATTTCCCACAGTGGTACGGTTAATAAAAATGTAGAAGAATCCATCTGATAGCCCCTTTAGTCCAAGCTGGGGCGAATCATACAAAAAGGGAAAGCATTTATTTATCAGATATGGATGCAACATGTGTAGGAAAGGGCTGAATTTGATCCCTTCTAAAATTTAAATCCCAGGGTAGCCGTGATTACGTGGTTTTCAAGATTGGTCGTGGCTTTATTGACGATCTGGTTCAGGTAACCAGCCTCGAGGTAGCTGCTTTTGTTGAATGCCCAGTTGCTACCGATGAACAGGCGGTTCTGGTCAATGCCACGCCTGGCACCCCAGTCAGTGGGATTAAAGTTAATAAACAGCTCATTGGAAATGACCAGGGATAATTTGGGATGCATCTTCAGCGGAATGGTCGCCTTGATCATCTGGCGCAGCCTGTGCCCTGTGTCGTGGAATCCTTCGCGTGAGAGTTCTTCCAGACGGGTCCGGTTACTGAAAATGACGCTAGAGACCGGCTCGAACTGGTACTGGAACTGCTCGTACCAGCGGGTTTCGTGATAGGCCGACTTTCCTTCCGGGTGACCGATGATGGTATCGTGCCCTAACCACAGGTTTATTTGCGGGCTGAGTTTGTAAAACAGCGCAGGCCGCAAATATAAGTTATCAATATGTTTACCTTCGTTGCGCCAGCGGGGATTGGTATCCATGCTCCAGCCAACGTTCTGCACTGGCAGGTCACCTTGCATATGCACATTGAACCAGTAGCCACCATCTTCCTCGAGACCCGCCCATGCATGACTGCTGAAAAACAAGATAGACAAAATTGTACAAAGCAGACGCAGAGATAAATTTTTCATGCTGAAACCCTCCTGAATAAACACTTTACGATGTCACAGTAATGTTTAATCAGTGTATTGCGCCGAGATGAATCCAATCTTAATTTCCGGCAGTTGCTTCATTCGGGTGGGCGATTGATTAGGCGTGTACGAACATTCCTACAGTGATTTCAGTCTCGTTGGCATAGTCCTATTGCCTACAAATCTGCATGATAGTTATATCGAGCATTTAGGCTGGGAAAGTTTTTTGTCCACGAAAGCCCGGGGAAGACCAATATGGTTGGCATGATTTTAATGGCGACTTTGATTCTTGCCTTGATTGGCGCATTGCCAGTGTGGCTTTGCAGTGCCCATTGGGGTTATTCCCCTAGTACTGGCCTGAGTTTGGTATTTGTTATTTTGATAATGCTCACATTCACGGGAGGATAGGCGATGTGCAAGGAAACAGAGACGCAGATAAATCAATCGTTACCTAATCACGAAACCGGAGCGGATACTATCCGTAGTTCCGATGAGAATGCGCGTGTATTGATGGAGATTTTTGTGCACCATTTCAAATTGCTGACTGGTGAAGCGTTGCTGACCAGCAAGCTCAGTAGTGTCTGGTACGATAAGCAAAAAAGTCAGGAAGACTTGCTGAATGGCATTGAACATGCCAAATCGCAAGAGTGGATAGTGCCGGTCGACGAAGCATTCAGGCTGACAGAAGCCGGGTTTCAAGCCGCTTCAGGCCAGGAAAATAAAACGTAATATTGCCTTATTCAATTCAGCGGGTAATTCGGCAAACATAAATCAGGCAGTAATGAGTTACTGATTGTCGCCAATAATGTCAGGCTGTATATCCGGAGTGGCAGGTTCGGTTGGCTGGTAAGGTGTGTCAGGATCCGGCTTAATCGGTTTATGTGTTTCTTCAGGGAGTACTGGATGTGTTGTTTCCTCGGCCATCCCAAAAAAGTGTTGGGCAATGAGTGAATGGGACATGTTTATTTCCTCAGTAGTTGTTATAAACAACCTTTACGATACTTTGCCAACGCATGCAGTTTTATCAGTTGTTGCCTGAAAAGCTTGTCAGAATTTCCTGATTGTCTTAGATTACAAATTGCCTCGTAGTACACGTTGAAAATTCCTACGCCTGTTTCCTGAAATGACCGACAGAGTCACAAGCTGCCATCACGTAGCCTGTTGTTTGAGCATTCCACAAAAACAGGATGTCGATATTCATACATCCAATGCCACTGTCAGCTTCGCTGAAATGTAATTCCACTTAAATCATTTCCTATACAAAAGTTAAACGCTGCAGTGACATCATGCAAGGAGATCGCTATGTTAGAAAAATCACGTTTAGACCATACATGGATAGAGCCGACAAATCTGGATTGCAGAGAAGGCGAAACTTCTTCCAGGCACACGAATGTTCGTGAAGAAAGATTGCAAAGCCGCGAAGGCAAATCATGTTCACGCACAGTGAAGCAGGCACTTGCCATCAATCATTTAAAAGTGCGTAAGGTGGGAGATTAATTGCCAGGATAATGCTTGGTAGCCAGGAAAAGCCACGCTTTTAAATTGGCAACCATTTGACACACATAAGCGTTGTCTGAACTTTCCTACAAAACATTCAGCATAAATTGTATAGCGGGAATTCTTGAAATTCGCGATGATGAATCATCATTTAACTTAAGAATTCTAGGCCAAAACGCTAGACTTTCTGGCAATGCCTGAATTGGTTTGCGGGAGAACACCATGATTAGTGCTCTGCTTATTGTGTTTGTCGTTTTGGCTGCTATCAGCGCCGCCCGTACCTTGCCATATAACATTCATTGGGGTGAATACGATTCCAATAGAGGTGTGATGGGTGTGGTGATCGCAGTGTTGATTATTCTGTCGTTTACGGCAGGTTTTATTGAAGTTTAAATGTGGAATTGCTGACCAGGCTCAATGTGTCTGCATTAGTTATGGGTTTATATCCGTCTTCTTCAATGTTCAAATAACACATGGCCTGCACTCGCCAGTTCAATACGTTTAATATCGTAATCGCTCAAGCTGGTTAATCCGGTAAATGTGATTTTTGCACCTTTATCCTTGGCTGCATCGGCAATCCTGATCAGGTCATCAAGCGACTTACTGTTTGCACTCAGTTTAAAACCCAATCCGGCATGTGCGATACGGATTAACTCATCCGTGGCAATGGTCTCAAAACGCATGTCGCTTTCCTTTCTCCAGTGATTAATCTAAAACACTGATATTCACCTCGTGATAGTTATCGGCTATTGATTCACTCCCTGGTTAAAACTCTTGTAGGAAGATCACAATTAAAAAACCACGAAAAGCCAGCTTACACCTTTATTAATATCTGTTAAATATTTATCTAAATAATATTTTTAAATGATAGGTTGCATGACGGTTAAAAACACTTTTTTAGCCGGTTTTAGTGGCCGTGATATTAATAAAATAATCATTTTTTGTTATATGCTAAAATCAAATGAATGAAAAAGTTTTTCCTATGCATGCTGATGCTATTGCTACCATTGCAGCCCCTGGTGGCAGCCGAAGCCGAGTTTGCACACCTGATGCAAGGGCAGCATTCAAGCCAACAAACCATGCAGCATATGATTGAGCATATTAATCACGTCGCGCATCACCACCATCAGGATGGCAGCTCGCATCAGGGCAAATCCAGCAAGTCTGCACTGCATATACTGGTTTGTGATTGCGTATGTAGCCTGATCATGCTGCCAGCCAGCGAAAAAATCTTCACTGCCGAGTCTTTTGCAGATCCGGCGCCTGTTTTTACCTCTGAGTTATATCAGAGTCATTCACCTCCCCCACTGACAAAACCACCCCTCCAGACCCTGTAGCGGTTAGATCGCTGGCACATTGCCGGCGCTAACCGCCTGCTTTGCTGAATGTTTTCAACTTGCAGGGGTTTCCCATGTTTCGTTTCCTACAGTCTGCGTATCGCTATGGATACGTGTTGTTATCTCTTTTATGGATGCTGGCTACCCAGTGTATTCATATCGCGGTGGCGGAAGAAGCGCCTAACTACAGCGATTTGCTCAGGCAGGCGCTGGTGGATGCACCGGTGCTGGTTGAGCAGGCGGCTAATATCCGCGCCGTGTCTGCGGACGCCCGACAGGCCGAGGTATTTCTGAACCCGAATATCAATGGGATGACGGAAAACCTGAATGCGGCTGCCAGGGATAACCAGCCGCGACAGGATACTTTGATGATTACCCAGCCTTTTGAAATCGGTGGCAAGCGCGCCGCAAGGATAGAGGCCAGAAGGCGGGATGTCACGGTGGCCGAAACCCGGGAAAAGCAGATCCGGGTCAATTATGCCGCCGAGCTGGCAACAGCTTATGCCAATGCCGAAGCCATGCGTAACCGGCTGGACATTACCGGGGATGATTCCCGGCGTGCGCTGGACGATCTAAAAGCCGTGACTGCTTTGGTCAATGCAGGGCGTGAAGCACGACTTCGCTTATCCCAGGCGCAAGCCAATGCAGCAGCAGCGCAAGCTGCTGAACAATCGGCACAAGCCAATTTTACTGAGGCACTGGAACGCTTGTCAGCTATCAGTGGCGCCAGGGAGCCTTTTACCAGTGTACCGGATGATTTCATCAGCAAGGCCATGATGACTAAGGTGGACAGATCGCAAACCAGTGATGAAGTCACGCCAGCCATTGCCAGTGCACAAACCGAAAAAGCGGCGCTGGAGGCGCAAGTGCAGTTTGAAGAGAAACGATGGCTGCCGACGGTAGGGTTTAGCGCAGGCGTCAGGCGCTTTGAAAGCAGCAATGACAATGCCCTGGTATTTGCGATTAGCTCGGACATTCCTGTCTTTGACCAGAACAAAGGCGGCATTGCCGCAGCCAGGGAGCGGGTCCTGGCTGCAGATGCCAGGCTGGATGCTGCCAGGTTAATGGCCGGGGCAAACCACCGCTCGGCACTCTCACATGTATTAGCCTCTGAAAAACGAATGGACGCTGCCAGTCAGGGTGAAGCGGCTGCCTCGGAAGCCTACCGTTTAGGAAAGATAGGCTATGAAACGGGCAAGACTTCACTGATGGAGTTGCTGTTGATCCGTAAATCACTGACCGATGCCCGCCTTTTAACAGTAGACGCTCAATATTCACTGGTGAAAGCCCTAGCCATCCTCGCGGCGTCAGAAGGACGTATCGCATTTGGAGACATCAAATAATGAACACTCAAAATAACACCTGGATATGGGTATTGATCACCGCACTGCTAGCCGGTACAGCAGGCTATTTTCTCGCATCAAACCAGCAGCCAGCACCGCCCTCTAAAACGGAAGTGGCTGATGCAAAACAAGCAACCGATATTGAGATCAAGCTGCCCGAATCTTATTTGGCCTCTTCCAATATTGTGGTTGAACAGGTGACCGCAGGCGACATTGCGGCGGAAATTACCACCTCCGGCAGGGTGGAAGCCGCGCCTGGTGGTGAAGCCAGTGTGATTGCCAAGGTGGCCGGTACCATCACGCGTATCAATAAGCGTCTTGGTGATACAGTCGAGGCCGGAGAAGTGGTGGCCATAGTCGATAGTTTTGAAGCCTCTGCACTCACTGCTGAACGCAATACTGCCCATGCAAAATTAGACCTGGCGCGAAAAGTATATCAGCGGGAGCTGAGCCTTTTTGAGCAGGGTGTCACGCCCAGGCAAGAGATGGAATCGGCCCATTCTGCATTAAAGCTTGCTGAGGTTGAAGCCTCAAAGGCGGAGTCGGTGGCCAAGGCTGCCAGAGTTTCCTCTAATGGGAATTCCATCCTGGTGGTGAGCCCCTTCAAAGGCCATATTACTTCCGAATCGTCCCTGGTCGGCACCTTTGTACAGCCGAATGTAGAGATTTTCAGGGTTGTGAGTAACCAGCAATTACAGGTCGAGGCTTTTGTCACTGCCACTGAAGTTGCCAGGGTGAAGGTAGGGGACACTGCCACGCTGACCACACGCAATGGCAAAAAAATCACCGCTAAAGTGCACTCCATTACCCCATCAGTCAATGGTAACAATCAGGCCGCCACTGCCATTCTGACCACCGATGTGCAGAACCCGCCTTATGTACTTGGCGAAGGCCTGCAAATCACCCTCCACTCACATCCGGATAAAGATACCGGCCTGATTATCCCGGAAGATGCCATACAGCGGGTGGATGGTCAGGATGTGGTGTTTATTCGCACGGCGGATGGCTTCAAGCCTCAGAGCGTTGCTGTGGGCATGCGAAGTGGCGGGGAAGCGCAAATATTGTCTGGACTTGATCAGGGCGCATCCATCGCCACCCGCAACGCTTTCCTGTTAAAGGCCGAGCTGATCAAAAGTGCGACGGCGGAGGAAGAATGATTAACGCGATTCTTGCCACTTCTGTCAGCAAGCGCTGGCTGGTTATTTTTCTTACGCTCGTCGTTGCCGGTATCGGCGCCTGGCAACTGAAACTGTTGCCGATAGACGTCACACCGGACATTACCAACAAACAGATTCAACTGAATACGGTCATCCCTACCCTGAGTCCGGTGGAAGTGGAAAAACGGGTGACTTACCCGATTGAAACTGCCATCGCTGGCTTAAACGGCATTGAGAGTTTCCGTTCGATTTCCAGGAATGGGTTCAGCCAGGTGACGGTGATTTTAAAAGATAGCGCCAACCTCTATTTTATGCGGCAGCAAGTGTCGGAACGCCTGGCGCTCGCTCGCTCAAGCCTGCCTGCTGGTGCAGAGCCTATCATGGGCCCGGTGTCTACCGGCCTGGGTGAGATATTTCACTACAGTGTTGAGTTTGCGTATCCCAAAGGAATAGGGGCTGAAATAAAACCAGGTAAACCTGGCTGGCAGCCTGATGGCAGTTTCCTGACTGAAGACGGTGAGTACCTGAAAGATCAGGTCTCGCAAGTGGCCTATCTGCGCACAGTGCAGGACTGGATCATCCGGCCGCAATTAAGAACCACGCCAGGGGTTGCCGACATTGATAGTCTGGGCGGTTATGTCAAACAATACGTGGTTGAACCTGATCCTGAACGGCTGGCTGTTTATGACATCTCGTTATTGGAGTTGAGCCAGGCGATTGAGGCGGCAAATGTTTCTGTGGGCGGTAATTTCGTTGAGAGAGCCGGTGAAGCTTATATTGTCAGGGCCGATGGCCGCTTGCAAAACGGCGAGGAAATTTCACGCGCCGTGGTAGCCACCCGTCATGGAGTGCCGGTCACGGTGGGCCAGATTTCCCATGTCGTGATCGGTGGCGAGTTGCGTACTGGTGCCGCCAGTAAAAATGGCGTAGAGGCGGTTGTCGGCAGTGCCTTGATGCTGGTAGGCGCGAATAGCCGTATTGTGGCTGGTGCAGTCGGGGATAAGCTCAAAGAAATCAGCAAGACGCTGCCGCATGGCATCATGATCGTTCCGACACTGGATCGCTCCCGGCTCGTCATTGCCACCATCAAAACCGTTTCCAGGAATCTGCTGGAAGGCGCATTACTGGTCGTCGCCACCCTGTTTTTGATACTGGGTAACTGGCGTGCGGCCCTCATAGCGGCACTGGTGATTCCGTTGTCATTCCTGATGAGTGCCATAGGCATGAACCAGTTAGGCATTTCCGGCAACCTGATGAGTCTGGGTGCGCTCGATTTTGGCCTCATCATCGATGGCGCCGTGATTATTGTTGAGAATACGGTCAGGCACCTGGCTGAAAAGCAGGTGCAATACGGTCGGTTACTGACCTTGAAGGAGCGCCTGGCAGAGGTAATTGCATCCTCGAAGGAAATGGTCAAACCCACGATCTATGGCCAGGTTGTTATTTTCCTGGTGTTCCTGCCATGCCTGACGTTCCAGGGCGTAGAGGGAAAGATGTTTTCTCCTATGGTCATCACCCTGATGCTGGCGTTGGCGTCGGCCTTTGTACTTTCATTAACTTTCGTCCCCGCCTTGATTGCTGTGCTTTTGAAAGGCAACTTGCAGGAGAGGGAAGTCAGGGTGATCAAGGCAGCTAAAAAACGCTATGCGCCTATCCTGAAATGGACTATCCGCAATCCATTGATCATCATGCTGGGTGCGCTGGTAGTTTTGCTGCTGGCGGTGGTGGCGTTCAGGTCGGCTGGCCGTGAATTTATGCCTACGCTGGATGAACAAAACCTGAATCTTTCATCAGTCAGGATTCCTTCTACCTCCATAGACCGTTCATTAGCACTCGACCTGCAAATTGAACGGGTGGTACAAGCCTTGCCCGAAGTCGAAATGGTGTATTCCAAAGCCGGTACCGCCAGCCTAGCGGCTGACCCCATGCCACCTAATGCGTCGGACAATTACATTATCCTGAAACCCAAGGCAGAATGGCCTGCCAGCGTCACCACCAAACAACAGGTCATAGACCGCATCAGGCAAGTGACTAAACAGGTGGTCGGTAATAATTACGATGTCACCCAGCCGATTGAGATGCGGTTTAATGAACTGCTGGGCGGTGTAAGAAGTGACGTTGCCGTGAAACTTTACGGGGACGATGTCGACCAGCTGGCATTAACGGCGAGACAGATTACCAATGTGTTGCGCAATACACCAGGCGCTGTCGATACACGCTTTGCCCAGACCACTGGGTTTCCAACCTTTGATATCGTGTTTGATCGCGCCGCGATTGGCCGTTATGGTCTTTCGGTGAAAGAGGTGGCAGAGACGGTGTCTGCAGCGCTGGCAGGGTTGCCTTCCGGACAGGTGTTTGAAGGCGACCGCCGCTTTGATGTGGTGATCAGGCTACCCGGTAGCATGAGGAACAATCTCGATATCCTGGGTGCGCTGCCAGTCAAATTGCCTGCTGCAAAGAATGGAGAAGGTGGTTCAGTGCTGTTGCGGCAACTGGTGCAATTCAGATTCAATGAAGGATTAAACGAGGTCAGCCGCGATAATGGCAAACGGCGTATCTATATCGAGACCAACATTGAGGGCCGTGACCTCGGCAGCTTTGTCGATGAGGCGAAAAAACGCATAGAGAAAAAAGTCGTATTGCCTAGCGGTTCCTGGATTGAATGGGGCGGGCAATTCCAGAACCTCCAGGAGGCGACTCATCGTTTAATGATCGTCATCCCGGTGTGCCTGTTACTGATTATTGTCACCCTTTATTTAGCCGTTGGTAGCGTGCCACTGGCTGCCATCATCATGACAGCGGTGCCGTTGTCTACAGCAGGCGGTGTATTTGCACTGGTGTTGCGTGATATGCCGCTTTCGATTTCTGCGGCCGTAGGCTTTATCGCAGTATCCGGCGTCGCCGTTTTAAATGGATTGGTATTGATTGGCGCCATCCAGAAACGGGTGGAGGCCGGGATAGAGGCTGATTTGGCTGTGATTGACGGTACTATCGAAAGGCTGCGACCAGTATTAATGACCGCACTGGTAGCCAGCCTCGGCTTTATCCCGATGGCGATTGCGACCGGCACTGGCGCTGAAGTGCAAAAGCCGCTTGCGACCGTGGTGATCGGCGGGCTGGTCACTGCCACCATCCTGACTTTACTGGTGTTGCCTATGCTGACGGCAGCATATTTTAAAAGAGAGAAATCAGGTGCGCAGGTTGTCGCCACTGTGAATTGACGCTTGCACATCAATCTAGCCGATCTGTCATCCACAATAAATGATAGATCGGCTGGCAATTCACTGCTGAAGGTGATCACGCATCAATCATCACCACCCCGTTTTTGCCGTTCTTTTTGGCGGTATACATGGCTTTATCCGCCAGCCTGATCAGCTCCAGCGGCTCAATCGAGAGTGGCTCGGGGCCACCATAGTAGGCAATGCCTATACTCAGGGTGATATGTAGCTGGGCGTCGCCGACCAGCACCGGTTCGGCCATGATTTTCTGGATATTGGCCGAGATACGTTTGGTGTCATCCTTGTTTTTCAGGTTTTCCAGCACGATCACGAACTCATCACCGGCGTACCTGACGGCGGTATCCGACATCCTGCTGCAATGGTTGATACGGTTGGCGACTTCTTTCAGTAGCTGGTCACCGACCTGGTGGCCGTGGGTGTCATTGATCAATTTAAAGCCATCCAGGTCAATAAACACCAGTGCCAGGTACACTTTGTTGTTTTTGGCGCGCTGGAAAGCAATCGGCAGGATCTCTTCCAGCTTCCGCCGATTGGCGAGGCCGGTCAGCGGGTCGTTCCTGGCTTCATTTTTGAGCAGGTTCTCGAGCTGCTTGCGCTCGGTGATATCCCTGAGGAAAGAAGTGAACAATATCTGTTCATTGATCTCAAGCGCATTCACTTGCAGTTCAATCGGGATGCGCAGGCCATCTTTACGCACGGCTTCCAGTTCGACTCTGTTACCTAATATGCTGGATTTCTTTTCAGTCAGGTACAGATGCATGCCATGGTGATGGGCAGCTTGCGATTCCGGCGGAATAATCAGTTTTTCCATCTTCCTGCCGATAGCTTCGTGTTGCAGCCAGCCAAACGTATGCTCTGCCTGCTTGTTCCAGGCGGTGACCAGCCCTGCGGAATCCATGCAAATATAGGCCTCGTTGGCATTATCCAGAATCGTTCTCAGCTCCAGTTCCTTGTTTTGCAATTCCTGCTCAGAGCTGATTTTTTCCTGATAGGCCTTGGACAGGGATTGGTTGGCCTGGCGCAACTCTTCGGTGCGCAGGTGCACTTTATCTTCCAGTGTTTTTCTTAAGGCCGTCAGTGCCAGCTCGGTTTCTTTAGCTAACTGGATATCTTGAATGGTTGAAAGAAAGTAATCAATTTCACCTGCCTCAGTGAACTGTTTGGTGACGGTTAATCCAGTCCACACATGAGTGCCATCTTTTCGGATGTATCTTTTTTCAAGTTGATAACGCTCTATTTTATCCGTGACCAATTGATCCAGCAGGTTGAGGTCAGTGTTTAAATCATCAGGGTGGGTAATGTCCTGAAAAGTGAGAGCTAGCAACTCTTCCCGGGAATAGCCCAAAATCCGGCATAACTCATCATTGACCTCCAGCCATGCACCGTGCGGCTTGACCATCGCAATGCCGATGGGTGCATTTTTAAAGATACCCTGAAATTTATTGTGTGCGACATCAAGCGAGTCCTGCGCGCTGAGCATGCGTTCACGAAATTGAATTTCTTTAGTGGCCAGTTGCGCCAGGTCATTAAGTGCTTTTAATTCGCAGAGGCTGGGTCGTTTAGGCTTGTCGTCGATCACGCACAAGGTACCCAGTGAATAGCCCTCTACACTTTTAATGGGGATTCCGGCATAAAAGCGGATATTGGGTGCATTCACTACTAACGGATTATTTGAAAATCTATCATCATTGCTGGCGTCTTCAACAATCAGGTCCTCGCCACTGCTGACGGCATGCGTACAAAACGAGATGTCCCTGGCGGTTTCGGTGGCTTCTATGCCGTGGCGGGATTTGAACCACTGGCGATTTTCATCAACCAGGGAAATGACCGAGATGGGGGTGCCCAGAATAGTGGATGCAACGCGGGTAAGGCAGTCAAAGAACTCATCCGGGTCTGAATCCAGTAATCCCAATGACCTTAATTTTTCTAGTCTTAGTTTTTCATAACTGGTCACAATATCTCCCGTGAGTGATGTCATTCAAACTATATAAAAATACTCATAAAATATATAGTCATAAAAGAGTCAGTTTGAGAGCGTTTTTCTTCGCTTTACACTCGGACCCCTTTGCAAGGGGGACGTTCGTTTTAAATGGCCGCCTGTGACCGGCGGCCATGCTTTCCTGGCATTGCCATGATCCAGAAAAGTGGTATATCAGAACGCGAGGGTTAAAATAAAAGGCTAATCAAACACCATGCAATGATCATTTGGCATGATGGTCCGGCGACTTTTATTTCCTGGGCGCTGCTGCGTTTTTCCTCGGATCTTCCGCCGGGTTGGTATAAGTAATGTCCCACGGCCCGGTGGCAATCAGCTCGACGATGGTTTCCTGGTCGGTTGTCCACACATAATGCGTATGCCCGGTAGGCAGCACAAAGCTGGAACCGGCACTCAGCACTTCGCCTCTGGTTTTGTCCAGCACTTTGCCCATGCCATTGCCCAGTTTGCCACTCAGCACAGTGACCACTTCAGTATAGGGATGCGTGTGCGGCGGAATCGGGTAGTTGGCAGGAAATTTCAGCCAGGCGATAAACACGCCTTTTTTAGTCGGGTCACCTACCAGGATGGCACTCTGGGCACCTTTAGGTAAGATGGGCTCGTCTTTCCACTGCACGGTTTCTGGTGTGAATGATTGCATAGTACTAGCATGCATGCGCTCGATATTATCTTGTGCCAGATTATCTTGTCCAAGTGCAGCGGTTGCCACACCTAGAATCAATGGTGCAACAAGAATTGATAGATTTTTCATGGATATCCTCTCGAGATAAGTGTTCATTTTTTATATATACAGATCTGTATATATTTGAGCTATTGTTGCCGAATTCAGCTTTATCAGGCTGTATTAAATCATGAGCCCGACCTAAGTTAAATGCTGATTGATGCCTGTGATAAATCCTTAGCTGGATACGGTGCTGCTTAAATAAACCCGGGATGTTGGCCCTACTGTTAAAAGTCTAGCCACGGCAAATGCTGTTGAGTTTATTTTTATCGCGGCAATTAATCTCGAAACAAGTCAATAAACACCATGCTTTTGCATCAAAAGAGCGTAGGCTTGGTAGAATAAAATCTTACAAACCACTCAGTGATCAAAAACCAGTGTTTCGTAAACCCAGTCAAACATTGAAAAGCTTTTGTGTTGCTACGCTGGCAACAGTGCTCGCTTTTTCGTTCTGGTATTTTTTGTTTGAATACCAGCGCCAGAAAGACGAGAGTGAGGCCTACCTCGAAGCGGCGTCTTATGGCAGTGTGCTGCGTTCCGAACTGGATCGCGAGCTGAATTCGCTGCTGTTTATCTCCAATGGTTTATCCAGCTTTATCAAGGTCTACCGCAATGAGCTGGAAACCAAAAAAGTACAGGCGATTCTGGCCGATCTGTGGACCCAGGCCCAGCATGTGAGAAACCTGGCGGTGGCAGTCAATTACAAGCTGGCCTATGTCTACCCCGAAAAATCCAATGAGAAAATTGTCGGTATCGATTACCGTGATGTGCCTTCGCAATGGCCCAAGGTGAAACTGGCCATAGATTCCCGGCAAGGTGTGCTGGATGGCCCACTGGACCTGATCCAGGGTGGCAGTGGCATGATTTACCGCTTCCCGATTTTTGTCGATGGCGAGTACTGGGGCATTATGTCTACCGTTATTGATACGCATGGATTTTTAGAATCGGCTTTCAAGGATAACCTGCGCCACGAGTTTACGTTTGCGATCAGGACTGCCGATAACAAGCACGTGTTTTATGGCGACCCTGCGCTGTTCAAGCAGAAACATGTCTATATCCAGGAAAGCCTGGTGCCTAATGGCAAGTGGGAATGGGCGATAGAGAATAAAAAGATCCATGATTTGCGTGACCGCAGATTTGGCGTGTCACTCAGCCTGTTTTTTAGTCTGCTGGTCGGGCTGTTTGCCTACTTTTTTGCCAAAGAGCGCTACTACCTGTCTGAAGGGGCATTGATGGATAGCCTGACCGGCTTGCCGAACCGCCGCTTGCTGGAGAACCGCCTGAATTATGTCCATTCCGAGGCCAAGCGCTTCAGCAAGATGTTTGGCCTGATGGCGCTGGATGTTGATCATTTCAAAAGTATCAATGACAATTATGGCCATGACGTCGGCGACGAGGTGATCAAGCAAGTAGCCAATGTGCTTAAGTTTAATATCCGCGATGTGGATACGGTGAGCCGGATAGGCGGCGACGAGTTTGTCATCGTGGTCAGGGACCAGCATTCAGAAGAAAGCCTGGTCAAGGTGGCAAGCAAACTTTTAAACGTATTTAAAAAACCTATGCATATTCACGGTCACGAGATTACTGTGCACTTGAGCATAGGCTTGACTTTGTTTGAGCCCACTTCTGAGTTTACCTTGAAGCAGTTATTCAAGCAGGCGGATATTGCCCTGTACCAAGCCAAGCAAAAAGGCCGCAACACTTACAGTTTCTGGCAATAAATAGTCCACGCCTACACCTCTGAGAATACAAAGCGGTCTTTACCCAGGTTTTTGGCTTCATACAAGGCTGCATCGCCGCGTTCAAACAAATGATCCACCGACACCTGGTTACCATTGAACAGCACAAAACCCATGCTGGCGGTTACCTTGAATACATGTTCGTCAATTTCATATTCCTGGTTCAACAGGGTTTTCATGCGTTCGCAAAATTGCAGCGTCGTGTCTTTGGCTGCCTGGAAGTCAGTCCCGGTGTCACTGATGATAATCACAAATTCATCACCCCCTAACCTGGCGGCGGTATCGTTACCGCGCACCGAGCGTTGCAGGCGTTTGGCAACCTGCTTCAGCAATTCATCGCCGCTGGCATGTCCATAAGTGTCATTGATATGCTTGAATCTATCCAGATCCAGCATGATCAGCGCGCCGTAAACCGCCATGCGCTGGCAATTGGCCATGGTGATTTCCAGCCGCTCATGCATCAGCCTGCGGTTGGCGAGCCCGGTCAGCACGTCATGCAGTGCCAGATAGTTGGCACGTTCTTCAGCCAGTTTGCGTTCGGTGATGTCGGCTCGGATGGCAACATACTGCAACGGTTTATTATCAGGACCCAGGAAAGGCACAATGGTGGTGTGCACCCAGTACAGGCTGCCATCTTTGGCACGGTTGCAAATTTCGCCATTCCACACCTGGCCAGATGAAATCGTCTGCCACAAATCCCGGAAAAACGCGGTAGGGTGCACGCCGGAGTTAATGATCTTGTGGGTGCGGCCTATCAACTCGGCACGTGAAAATTTCGATATCTCGCAAAACTTGTCATTCACTTTGGTGATAATGCCGTTGCGGTCTGTAAACGCGACAATGGCATGCGCATC
>DATHWT010000143.1:0-3726 GCA_035460345.1 Methylophilus sp.
ACTAAAATAGCTAAAATTTTAAATAACTAACGAATGCTATTGGACGGGTTGAATATACATGCTGACATCGATTGAATTTGCGAATGAGATTTTTGAAGAGTTAAGTCTTTCAATAGATATGGCTTGTAAAGAACGCTACTGGTTTACGGCCTGCCGCAATGCACGCGTGCTTGGATTCAAGCAATCTGATGTCAGCTGCGGTTCTGCTTACGGGCAGTGTTTCGAGTTGCAGATCGAGCCGGATATCTACCTCAGCCTCACCTATAAATCAATTGAGTCTTGTGACACGCTGACGCCATCCGATGTGGCTAAATTTGAGCTGGAGCTTAAACACGGTGATGTTCTGATCAAGTCTTACCAGAATGAATTTGAAGAGGCGCCGATTTCATTGGTGAGAGCGGTTCGGCACAGAGGTTATTCTGCCAGCCTTTAAGTTCAGTATCGCTTTAAGTTCAGTATCGATAGATAACATGCATATACACAAAAGCCGGGATTTCCCGGCTTTTGTGTATTTTAAAGTCTATAAGTGCTGATGATCGAATCCCGAACATGGAGCAACCAGTGAATTCCCTGCGGAAGTGCTGGAGTATTGATATTCGGTAGTTGCTAAATGTATTGCTAGCGAGCTTGCTGAAGTACATCAACGGTCAAACTTTATTTATCCATTCAAATACCATAAATGCATTTGCATTATCGTCAAATACGTTTTTCCCACCTTGTCTATCAGAAATATGCGTATTCTCTTGTAGGATAGTCTTACCGTAAGCATGTGTTTAGTTCCCGCTTGGGGGATAATCTGTTTGCGAGCGGTTTGCAAGTTAAGCCCTGACAAGCAAGCTAAATGAGAATAGAGTGGAAAATCTGCCTATTTCCGAAAGATTAAACTAAATTGACGCTCATTAGTATTGGGCAACCGGAAATGAATTTAAAAAATGCCTTTTTCTAAAACAACAAGTCCAGAACTTCTGCTAGCCAGGTATCGTAGCCTGATGGCAGATGTGCCTGTGGTGATCTTCGCCGGGCTGAGCGCAACAGCTATACAGGTGATTGCCTTGCGGGATGGCATCGATTGGCGTGTGTCGGTGGCCATGCCACTGGTGAGGATGATGTTGGCCGCCATGCTGTTTCTTTACTGGTTTTGGCACCGGGAGGATAATCCTGGCATAGAGAAAGTGCGCTGGCGATTGCGTGCAGCGTCCATCGTGCTGGTGATCTCCGGCGTAGTGACTTTTTTCCGCAGTTTGTACCTGTTTCAACACACCGATAGCTTCGGCCATTATTTCCTTGTTATCTACATCACTTTATTTGCGCTTTGTTTTGCATTCATCTTGAGCAAAATCGGTATAGCCGCCTTTATCTATAATTTCCTGCTGATTTCCGCCGCCCTGGTATGTATTTTCATGGGCAATTTTGAGCAACCCTATGTGTTGGCGGGCCTAGTGCTGGTATTTGAGATCGGCATGCTGTTTGCCATGCGCGCAAGCACCCATGTGTTCGACCGGCTGGTGAATGCCACTTACGAAACGCATAATTTGATGGAAGAGAACCAGCGCCTGGCTAACCTGGATGCACTCACCCATCTGCCCAACCGGCGCCAGTTTTTCATGCATGTGGAACAGCAACTCGCACGTGCCAAAAGAACCGCAGACCGCTTTGCGGTAGGCATTGTGGACTTGGATAACTTCAAGCCGGTGAATGATGTCTACGGCCACCATATCGGTGACCTAGTGCTGACAGAAATGGGCGCGCGCCTAGCGCGGATTAAAATCGCCGGCGTGCAGTTTTATCGTCTGGGTGGTGATGAGTTTGCATTCCAGGTGGTGACTGATCCACAGCATGCAATCCTAAGGCAGATCGGCAAGGAGGTGAATCGCGTGATTGCGCAGCCTATCATCGCCGATGGCATCGTCATCAGCATCAAAGCCTCGATTGGGGCCTGCGTGTTCTCCAACACCAAAGATACGGCACAGGAATTATATGAACATGCGGATTTCGCGCTTTATCATGTCAAGCGCACTGGGCGCGGCAGTATGGAGATTTATTCGCAGACGCTGGAAGAAGAGCGCCAGCATTTGAACAAGGTGGATCAGGCTCTGCGCGCTGCCGATTTGGAAGCAGAGCTGTTCCCGGTGTTTCAACCTATCGTCAATGTGAATAGCGGGGCGATCAGCTCGTTCGAGAGCCTTGCCCGCTGGAACAGTCCTGCACTCGGTATTGTGCCGCCCGCCGTCTTTATCGGCGTGGCTGAAAGCCTGGGCATTATTTCTGACCTGACGCGCCTGATGTTCCAGAAATCAATTATTGTCATGGGTACATGGCCCGCGCATATCCGCTTATCTTTCAACCTCTCGGCCTACGATGTGACCAATAAGGCAGTGATTGAAGAGCTGATATACATGGTGGCACAAAGCCGTATCCATCCTTCAAGATTTGTATTTGAAGTGACTGAAACGGCCTTGCTGCAAGACTTTACGACTGCCAAAGATAATATTGAACTGTTACGCCAGTCCGGCGCGAGAATCGCACTGGACGATTTTGGCACCGGTTATTCCAGTTTGAGCCACGTGCAGAATTTGCCGCTGGATAAGCTCAAGATAGACCGCAGCTTTATCAAGGACATTGAAACCAACCCCACCAGCCAAACCATCGTGCGTTCTATTCTGGCCTTGTGCCAGGGCATGCAGGTGGAATGCGTGGCAGAAGGTGCCGAAACCGAGAGCCAGGTGCAGTTTTTGCAGCAGATGGGCTGCCAGCTGATTCAGGGCTATTTCTATTCCAAACCGATGGCAGAAGAGCATATACAAAATTACCTGGCCGAGCGCATCCTGACGGCGGAGCTGGTGGTGCAAGAGATGATATTGCCTGGCAAAGTCGCTTAAGTTAGCCGTTGTTCAGTGCCTTCCAGAAGTCGTTATCAGTGAATCTTTCCTATTGTTCATCGCAGCACTCCGGCTTAAGCTGTTGATTGGTCAAAAGGCAGGGAGTCGCAATCGTGGTAAAAACACTGGTGAGCATGCTATTGATGCTGCTGTCTTCGCTGCATGTTCATGCCGCTGATTCCACTTTCAATTTTGCCACGATTGATGGCCGCCTTTTTGAAGCGCTGACGGCTGTGGATGTTGAAACACTGGGCGCGGCTGATAAAGCGGCTTATCAGGTATGGCAGGCCAGGCGCGATACTGAAACGTCAACTTACCAGCAATCTGAAGGCCCTAACACCATGGATATTTCATCCGACTTTTCGATGTAATCAGCCTTTTCTCTGGTTTAGTTTATTAACCACGCCAGCTAGCCTAAAATAGCGGCATGTCTCTGCAGTTGATTCGCCAATACTTCCCCAGCTATCCCGGCCATATGCATGCGCAGATTTTGCAATTGCATACACAGGATAAACTGGGCCACTACATCAGTCAGCGCTATCCGCAGTCACATATCGTTCAAAGTGATAAAGCCCTGTATGACTTTTGCAATGAGTTCAAGCAGCGTTACCTGAAAAATGCACCGTTACTGGATAAAGTCTATTTTGATAACCGTCTCACCGTAGAGAAGCAAACCCTGGGGTTGAATATCGCCATTTCGCGTGTACAAGGTGGCAAGCTGAAAGCCAAAAAAGAAATCCGTATTTCAGCTTTCTTCAAAGCGACGCCGTCAGAATTCCTCACCATGATCGTGGTACATGAGCTCGCGCACCTTAAAGAACGTGATCACGACAAAGCGTTTTACCAG
>DATHWT010000144.1:0-17397 GCA_035460345.1 Methylophilus sp.
GCCAGGTTGCCTGCCACGCGTCACTGATTCAATTACTCACCTGAACCCAGCGCAATCCGCCGCTGATCTGTGATTCAATACAATATAAAGGTTTTATATGGCTCGTATTACCGTCGATGATTGCTTGGACAACATCCCAAATCGTTTTCAACTCACCCTGGTAGCCGCTTACCGCGCCAGACAAATCGCCAATGGTTCAGACCCGCTGGTAGCTGGTGCACAAAAAGACAAACCTACCGTGATTGCCTTGCGTGAAATCGCAGCTGGTAAAATCGGTGTTGAATTACTGGAAAAAAAAGGCCAGGCTTAAGCATTCATGCCGCACACCCAAGGTGACCACGCCTATCGTAAGTCTAAATCCCCGCTAGAAGAAGCAGACTTACTCCCAGCTGATCGTGAGGATTCCCCCCTCACGCAGCTGATACGCAAATACCTCAACGATGAAGAAGTACAGTTGGTCTGGCAGGCGTATCGTTATGCCGATCAGGCCCACGCCGGTCAAACGCGCAAAACCGGCGAACCCTACATCACCCACCCTATTTCTGTCGCCTGCATCCTGGCCAAGTTGCACCTGGATCTGCCCACCCTGCTGGCCGCATTGTTGCATGATGTGGTGGAAGATACCGAAGTCAACAGCGCCGAAATTGCCGAAAAATTTGGCAAGCAGGTGGCGGACCTGGTCGATGGCCTGACCAAGCTGGATAAAGTAGAACTGCAAACCGCGACCCAGGCTCAGGCAGAAAATTTCCGTAAAATGTTGCTGGCCATGAGCCAGGATGTACGCGTGATCCTGGTAAAACTGGCTGATCGCCTGCACAACATGCAAACCATGGATGCCATGCGTCCGGAAAAGCAGAAACGCATTGCGCGTGAAACACTGGATATTTATGCGCCGATTGCCAACCGGCTGGGCCTGAACCCGATCTTTCACGAGCTGGAAGACCTGAGCCTCAAATATTTATACCCTAACCGCTACCGCGTGATTGATAAAGCCATTCGCACTGCGCGTGGCAATCGCAAGGAAGTGATCAGCAAGATCCTGGAAGCGATCCAGAACCAGCTCACGCACTATCAACTTGAATTCAACGTAGAAGGCCGCGAAAAGCACCTTTTCAGCATTTACAAGAAAATGAGCGAAAAATCGATGAAATTGTCGCAAATTGGCGACATTTATGGTTTTCGCGTCATCGTGAAAGACACTGCTGCCTGCTATCTTGCGCTAGGTGCATTGCATGCTCTTTACAAGCCTATTCCAGGACGTTTCAAAGACTATATTGCGATTCCCAAAGCCAACGGCTACCAGTCGCTGCATACGACATTGTTTGGCCCATTCGGCACGCCGATAGAGGTGCAGATCCGTAGCCAGGAGATGCACAATATTGCCGATGCCGGCGTGGCGGCGCACTGGCTGTACAAAACCACAGATGCGCACCTGACCAAGCTGCAACAGCAAACCCACCAGTGGTTGCAACGCCTGGTAGAGATCCAGACCGAAAGTGACGATAGTCACGAGTTCCTTGAAAACTTTAAAGTCGACCTTTTCCCGGACGAAGTCTACATTTTCACGCCTAAAGGTAACATTATGGCGTTACCGCGTGGTTCTACTGCAGTGGATTTTGCCTATGCGGTGCACTCTGATGTCGGTAACAGTTGCGTAGCGGTGAAGATCAATAACGAGCTGGCGCCATTGCGTACCGAAATGCGCAACGGCGACCATGTTGAAATCATCACCGCACCTTTGGCCAAGCCCAATCCGGCATGGCTGAATTATGTGGTCACCGGCAAGGCGCGTTCACATATCCGCCATTACCTGAAAACGGTGAAAGTGGAAGAATCTGCCCAACTGGGCGAGCGTATGCTGAATGTGGCTCTACGCGCCATGCATATACAGCCCGGTGATATTTCTGACAAACAGTGGCAAAAAGTCATGAATGACTATGGTGCCAAAACCCGTCAAACCATTCTCACCGATATAGGTCTGGGCAAGCGCAACAGCCTGATGGTCGCGCACCAGTTGCTGGCGCACCCAGCGGACACTGAAGACAAAACCAGCAAGACACTGGATACGATTACGATTCGCGGTTCAGAAGGCATGGCGGTACAGTTTGCCCCATGTTGCCGCCCTATCCCTGGCGACCCTATCCTGGGCTTTATCAATAAAGACAAAGGGCTGGTGATTCATACCCATGATTGCCAGGCAATCCGCAAATTCAAACTAGATCCCGAAAAATGGCTGGATGTGGAATGGGATGCAGACCCGAAAAAATTGTTCAGTGTTAACCTTCGTATTTCCGTGGTCGATGAACGCGGCATGCTGGCCAAAATCGCAGCCACCATTGCCAATGGAGATGCCAACATTGATAACGTCAGCGTCGAATCCAGCGATGGCAGCCAGTATTCCAATGTGAATTTCACCGTGCAGGTACACAACCGCGTACACCTGGCGACCTTGATCCGCAACTTGCGCAAGATCCAGCAAGTGGTGCGTATCAACCGGGTCAAGGGCAACCAGCTGGAACAACGTATCCAGTAAACGGCGGGTGACTGGCCAACATGCCTTCCTTGAGCGATATCCGAGGTTTCACCCCTGCCGTACGCAGCCAGTTGGAAAAACTGGGCATACACACGCCGCAGGCATTGTTGCTGCATTTACCGTTACGCTACCTGGATGAAACGCATGTCACCCAAATCGGTGACTTGCGGCTAGGCGAGCAGACGCAGATTGAAGGCGTGGTGGTGCACAATGAAGTCAGTTACAAGCCACGCAAAATGCTCAATGTGCGGGTGCAGGATGACTCCGGCATCATCAATTTACGCTTTATCCATTTTTATCCCAGCCAGATTGCCGCCATGCAGACGGGTACCCGCATCCGCGCGTTTGGTGAAGTGCGCCCCGGCTTTTTTGGCTATGAGATGGTGCACCCGCAGCAACGCAAGGTCAAAGAAGATACCCCTGTAAGTACCGCATTGACACCGGTGTACCCGACCACTGCCGGACTGAGCCAAAACACTATCCGCAAAGCCGTGAACCTGGTGTTAAACACGGAATATTTGCAGGAAACGCTGCCGGACTGGGTCTATAGCCCCCTGCATTTGCCTGATTTTGCCAGCAGCCTGCAGCTATTGCACCAGCCCAATCCGGAAATCGCCTTATCTACCCTTGAAAACCGCAGCCATCCGGCCTGGCAACGGCTGGCTTATGACGAATTGCTGGCGCAGCAATTGTCCATGCGCCAACACTATGCACGTCGCAAGCAGGGCCATGCGCCCTTTACGCCGCCTTCCAAACTACTGGTGGCGCAATTGCTGGCTAGCCTGCCATTTGCTTTAACGACCGCACAGCAGAAAGTGGTCACCGAAATCAGCCACGACCTGACCCAGCCACACCCTATGCAGCGCCTGTTACTAGGCGATGTCGGCAGCGGTAAAACCATCGTCGCCTGCCTTGCGGCCCTGCAAATGATAGAACAAGGCTGGCAGGTGGCCATCATGGCACCGACTGAGATCCTGGCAGAGCAACATTACAAAAAACTCAGTAGCTGGTTACAGCCCTTGGGGATAGAGATTGCCTGGCTGACCGGCAGCCAGAATAAGAAAACGCGTGCGCACTCACTGGCCCGTATCGCCAGTGGCGAAGCCATACTGGCCATAGGCACGCACGCCTTGTTCCAGGAAGAAGTGCAGTTCAAACAACTGGGGTTGGCGATAGTCGATGAGCAGCACCGCTTTGGCGTGCATCAGCGGCTGGCGTTACGCAAAAAAGGCCAGCACAGCAACCTGGAACCGCATCAGCTGATGATGTCAGCCACTCCGATTCCACGCACACTCTCCATGAGTTATTACGCTGACCTCGATGTATCGGTCATTGATGCACTCCCGCCCGGCCGTACGCCAGTGGCAACCAAGCTGGTGGCAGACGACCGCCGAGATGAAATCTTGCAGCGGGTGCGCGAGGCCTGTGCCCAAGGCCACCAGGCGTACTGGGTATGTCCGCTGATTGAAGAATCGGAAACCCTGCAATTACAAACCGCTAACGATACCTACGCTTATATGCAAGAAGCGTTCCCCGAGTTACAGGTAGGCCTGGTGCACGGCCGCATGAAATCAGCGGAAAAACAGGCGGTGATGCAGGCGTTTGCCGCCAATGAAATCCATTTGCTGGTGGCGACGACGGTCATTGAAGTGGGTGTCGATGTGCCGAATGCCAGCCTGATGGTGATTGAACACGCTGAGCGCATGGGTTTGAGCCAGCTGCACCAGTTGCGCGGCCGCGTCGGTCGTGGCTCGGCGAAAAGTACCTGTATCCTGCTGTATAGCAAACAGCAATGTTCACAGATAGGCCGCGCCCGGCTGAAGGTGATTTACGAGAGCACTGATGGTTTCCACATTGCCCAGGCCGACTTGCATATCCGTGGCCCCGGTGAATTGCTGGGCACGCGCCAGAGCGGTGTGCCCATGTTAAAAATTGCTGACCTGGAACGCGATCTCGATTTGCTGGAACAAGCCAAGCAGGTGGCGGATCAGCTTTTATTAAAGGCACCGGAAGCGGTCGCAGCCCATCTGCAACGCTGGCTCAGCCATGGCGACGAGCTGGTTAAGGTTTAAGTGTCAGTTGCCGGCAGCTTTGGCAGTGCCATCACTCAACGTGAGGTGATTGCTGGATACCGGCACTGCCATGCCAGAGTGCAGACTGGCCTCAAACGCCTCTAATGGCAGTGGCTTACTGAATAAATAGCCCTGGAAACGATGGCAACCCATGGTCTGCAGCAAAGCTTTTTGCGCCTGTATTTCCACACCTTCTGCCATCACACTTTGCCCCAGGTTTTTCGCCATATTGATAATGGTTTCTACGATAAAGGTGTCGTAGGTATTGTGCAAAATATCCTTGATAAAACTTTTATCGATTTTCAGTTCATCCAGCGGCAAGCGTTTCAGCACGGATAAAGACGATTGCCCGGTGCCAAAATCGTCCAGCGAAAAAGTCATGCCCAGCGTCTTCAATGCCTGGATTTTGCCTATGATTTCTTCCACATTGCGCACGATCAGGGTTTCCGTCAGCTCCAGCCGTAAGAAGCGAGGATCGCAACCGCTATGCAGGACAGTATCGGTCACCATTTGTACAAAATCCGGCTGATTAAACTGCACGGCACTGACGTTGACCGAAAGTTTCAGCGTGCGCGTCAGCGGAGCACTGGCCCAGCGCCTGAGCTGCTCGCACGCCTGCTGTAACACCCATTGGCCTATCGGCACTATCTCGCCGGTTTCTTCAGCAATCGGGATAAACTGATCAGGCGGAATCATGCCCAGTGTCGGGTGTTGCCAGCGCAGCAATACTTCTGCGCCTATCGGCTGATGCGCTTCATCCACCTGCACCTGGAAGTACAGCAATAGCTGATTGCCCTGCAAGGCAAAAGCGAGCTCGTTTTCCAGTGTGGCGCGCGTCTTGACCGCCGGATGCAGCACTTCGTCGTACATCTCTATGCTATTCAGGTTATCGGATTTTTTTGCCTGGTACATGGCAATATCTGCGCGTCTTAACACTTCGGCCTCACTGTAATCATCGCCATGAAACAGGCAGATACCTATGCTGGGCGTTGTACGGTACTTGCTCTGCTGTAACTGGAAAGCCAGCGAAAATACCGCCATCATTTTTTCGGCCGTCACCTGCGCAGCTTTGACCGCTCCGCTTTTGTCACTGCCCAGTTCATCGAGCACGGCGATAAATTCGTCACCCCCCATCCGGGCAATGGTGTCTTTTTTGCGCAGGCATTGCTGCAGCCTGGAAGCCACCTGCTGTAACAACTCATCCCCGGCCTGATGGCCTTTGCTGTCGTTCAGGCCTTTAAAATTATTCAAATCCAGCGATAGCACTGCCCCGTAACACTGACTGCGGGCACAGCGCACAAACGCCTGCTGCAAACGGTCAGACAGCAGGCGGCGATTCGGCAGGTTGGTCAAAAAATCATAATAGGCCAGCTGATGGACTTTTTTATTGTCCAGGTTGGAAGCAATGCGTAGCGAGATATTTTCACGCAGGCTTTTGGCCAGCGCATGCCCGGCAACCGTTACGTACAACACATAAACGATAAACAGCACCGCCAGCGCGATTGATACCGAACTGCCGTGGGAGAGAAAACGCGGGATCATAAAGACCAGGATGCCGCCGGTGAACAAATTGGTGGTCAGGCTATCTACCGAGTAAATGACGATGCCGGCGCCCGACACGCCTACCAAGGCGAAAATCAGAAACGCCTGATGGGCGGGTTCCTCGGCAGGGAACAGTAAAATACCAGCCAGGCCCCAGGCTAATCCGCAAAAAGCGGTACTGAAACGGAACCAGTGCAACCAGCGCTGGCTATGCAAGGCGCGTTGCTGATCTTTGTAATAGTAGAAAGTGAAGTAAGCGCGACTGCCGTAGGCGGACAGGAAAATGACAGTCCAGGTGGCGAGTATGGTGTGGGATATCAAATGGTGTTGCGTTAACAATAGCGCACTCATGACCACGATGGCAGCCATTAATGATCTACGGTTATTTGCGTACAGCATTTCCACAATCTCTGCGTGCAATGCTGCTGATTCCGCCGCGGTGTCCAACGCAGTACCCCCTGATATTGTATTTATGCAATATTCATCGGTGGTTTTCAACCCACACTTTAACTTATGCTTAAATCATGCACCAAAAAGCTGACAAAAACACTATTCTTGCAGGGTTTTTGCAGGTTATTGATGAAATATCAGGTGTTTTAGCAAAAAACAGGGCTTTTGAGATTAAAACATGCCTAAAGATCAGCCATGCAGCCAGTTCCGCACCAGTTTGGTATAGCGTGGCATCACCAGATAAACCATCAGCGCTACCACCACGCCGGTAATCAGAAAGGTATGCAGCAGCCGGTTTTGTGGCAAGCCCGCCTGATCCATTAACGGGATCATCAATAGCGAAACCCCGCTCACCAATGGAAAAATCGCCGACCAGGTCAGTAAAAACTGCTTCCAGCGCACGGGTAACAGCACCTTACCGGCGTCGGCAACAAACCAGAAATCCAGCCCGCTTTTAATCTGGTAACTGTCTTTGGCATTTAACAGCTTTTCAACTTTGGCAATCAATTGCTGACGGATATCTGAAGACATCCATTGTTTCAGGTGTTGCTCGCTGTCGTAGCGAATCACCACTGTATAAGTATCTGTGTAGCCTGCAATGGGACGGATCAGGTGCCAGTCGAGCATGCCTGCTGACGCCCTGCATACCGGACTGATTTCTTCCAGCCACTGTTCATAAGCGGGTTGCTGCGCGGCACTGACTCTATGGGTAATCACTGCACTGGCGCCATGCGGCATATTGGGGGTAGGTTGCTGGCTCATATTCAGGGAGTCCTCTTTTTTAAGCTGTACAAACAAGGCAAACTGATCACGTCCTGGGCTTCAAATATTTTAGTCAGGGTGATTCTTTAAACTGCGGTTTTAATTCTGCCAGCGCCAGGTCAATAAACGCCCTTAATTTCGGCGCCATAAAGCGTTGTTGCGGGTAAACCAGATGCACATTATCTGCGCTCCCCTGCCAGGCAGGCAATACCCTTACCAGTTGCTGGCTGCGTTGCGCAGGCTGGCAGATAAAGGTAGGCAGCAAAGCCACACCCTGCCCGTTTTCAGTCATGGCTTTGACCACGCCTATGCTATTCACCATTGTGCGGCCATTCATGGGCACAGTGATTTCGCTACTTTCATTGGTCAGTAGCCAATGTTCACGCCCCATAGGACTGAATTGCAGGCAGGCATGCGCATGCAGATGTTGCGGCGCTTCCAGTTTGGGTGCCTGCTGCAAATAGTGCGGGCTGGCAAATAAAGCCCACTGAATAGTACCCAGGGATTTGGCGATCAGGCTGGAATCCCGTAACTCACCGGTACGGATAGCCACATCCACGCCCTCGGCGATCAAATCGACATAGCGGTCAGTCAACAACATTTCAACGACCAGGTCAGGGAATTCGGTTTGTGCTCTCCTGACCAGTCCTGCCAGCAAGGCATCGCCCAGGTCAGCGGGGGCGGTCACTTTCAATATGCCTTGTGGCTGCTGCCTCGCGGCATCCAGCGCGGCCTCTGCTTCCATTAAATAACCCAGGCCTATGGCCGCCTGTTCAAAATACAAGCTGCCGCTTTCGGTCAGATGCAATCGACGCGTGGTGCGTTGTAACAGCGTCACGCCCAGCCGCTTCTCTAGCCTTGCCACGCGTGTACTGACGGTAGATGTCGGCAACCCTAACTGGCGGGCTGCTGCACTAAAACTGCCGGCCTGTACCACTTTGACAAATACGGCTGCCTCATTAAAGTCCATGATTGTTCAATTGAATGAAAAGTAATTTCACATTTAACCATCTAGTGCATGAAAAGTCATGTGTTTATAGTGTGAACCATCGCAACACGACATGAAACACAAGGAGCGCATCATGAAAAAACTGGCTTTTATCAAACGTAGTAACGGCAACCACTGGGTCGGCGATGGCTTTCCGGTACAAAGCATTTTTTCCTACAGGGATATCGCTGAAGAAATGTCTCCATTTTTACTGATGGACTACGCAGGCCCGGCGCGCTTTGAGCCGACCGAGGAACGCCGTGGCGTCGGCCAGCACCCGCACCGTGGCTTTGAAACGGTCACCATCGTATACGACGGCCAGGTATCCCACCATGACTCTACCAATGCCGGTGGCACCATAGGCGAAGGCGAAGTGCAATGGATGACCGCCGGTAAGGGCATTATCCACGAGGAATACCATGGCGACGATTACGCCAGACATGGTGGCCCATTCGAAATGATCCAGTTGTGGGTGAATTTGCCTGCCAAAGACAAAATGACCAATCCAGGTTATCAAGGCATTACCAAGGCCGAGATCCCTGAAGTGAACTTGCCGGATGAAGCAGGCAAAGTGCGTGTGATTGCCGGTGAATATGCAGGCCACACCGGCCCGGCCAAGACTTTCAGTGCCATGAATGTGTGGGATGTCAGGTTGAATGCAGGGACGCGGACTGAATTCACACTGCCCGAAGGTCACACCACTGCTATCTTTGTGCTCAAAGGCGCAGTAAAAACCGGCAGCGTGCATACCATACGCCCATCCGAGCTGGCCGTGATGCAGCGCGAAGGCACTGAACTGGTATTGCAGGCACAGCAGGACACCGTGTTGCTGTTGCTGAACGGTGAACCATTGAATGAACCGGTGGTAGGCCATGGCCCGTTTGTCATGAACACCTGGGAAGAGATAGACCAGGCCATCAATGACTACAACCTGGGCCGTTTTGCGACTGCATAACGCTTAAGCATTTTTATAACAACACCACATTTTTGAGAGGATTTTTATCATGAATAACAAACCTTATGTACGCCTGGACCGTGACAATGCAGTAGTGTTACTGGTCGACCATCAAGCCGGCTTGTTATCGCTGGTCCGCGATATTGAGCCGGATCGTTTCAAGAACAACGTGCTGGCGCTGGCGGATGCGGCCAAGTTTTTTAACTTGCCGACCATACTCACCACCAGCTTTGAAACCGGCCCCAATGGTCCCTTGATGCCGGAATTAAAAGCGTTGTTCCCGGATGCGCCTTATATCGCCCGCCCTGGCCAGATCAACGCCTGGGATAACGAAGATTTCGTCAAAGCGATTAAAGCCACCGGCAAAAAACAGCTGATCATCGCTGGCGTGGTGACCGAAGTATGCGTTGCTTTCCCTGCTCTCTCTGCCATTGAAGAAGGCTTTGAGGTATTTGTTGTCGGCGATGCTTCCGGCACCTTTAACGAACTGACGCGTGATGCTGCCTGGCGCCGCATGGAAGCCGCCGGTGCGCAGATGATGACCTGGTTTGGTGTGGCCTGCGAACTGCACCGTGACTGGCGCCATGATATCGAAGGCCTGGGTGCATTGTGTGCTAACCATATCCCTGATTACCGCAACCTGATGACTGCATACAACACCTTGCAAGCCAAATAATCTCCTGCTGAAACAAAGGACCCTTTTCAGGGTCTTTTGTATTTAAAGCTTTTACATTTTCCGTAATCTATTTTAGATAAAGAAATTCCTACAAAACAATAAGAAAAATCCTTATTAAAAATTTACAATCTGGGGAGTAAGCTGCAATTGTCGCGTTTGAAATGAATTTCGAATTCACTTTCACAACAAGACACACGGCAGCCTCAGCGGCTGCCGTTTGCACTCACTGAATTTGCTTAAGGAGTATTCATATGCCCAGAGGATCAAGCCCAAAGCGTGAGCGTGAATACGAAGCCTTGAAGACTGAATTCAAAAAAGATCACCGATACCCGGGCCGTGAAGAAGAAGTCGCCGCCAGGATTGTCAATAAGCAAAGAAAACGCGCTGGCGAAACTAAAGAGTCTTAAGCTTTGAAAGTGTTCAGCTTTGGAATTTGGCCCGAGTGTCAGGGTTCTCGATAAGAGAATGCGCTCAGGTAGCAATACTTTCAGTCCTTTTGATGAATGGCTTTTATGTTTTATTTAAAATGTAAATAACAAGTTTGTTTGTCAATGAACACACTTGCGTATGGGAAGTGGGGGTTTATATGCAACCGACCGTGGACACTGGAATTTCGCCACTCGAATATCATCCAGCCTATGAAGTACTGGACGAAGAAGCGCTTGAAGAAAGCAGAAACAAGCGCAAGGAAGATCTGCAACATACCCTTCGCAAAATCTCTGAAACGACTAATCGTCATTCCGCTTATTCAACGCGCAGTGTGCATGCTAAAAGCCATGGGCTGATTTATGCCGAGATGGAGATTTACGACAACCTGCCAGAACATTTGGCACAAGGCATGTTTGCCATGCCAAAAAAATTACCGCTGGTGATGCGTTTTTCTACCGTACCAGGTGACATCCTCAATGACAAGCTGTGCACGCCTCGTAGCCTGGCGATCAAGATTCTCGGGGTAGAAGGAGACAGACTGACCGGCAGTGAAGAAGCCACCACACAAAACTTTTTGTTCGTAAATGGTTCAAGCTTCCTTTCCTCGAGTGTGCAACAATTCTTGTCCAATCTGACATTGCTGGCCACCACTGATAACACACCTGAATTCAAGCAATTCCTCTCACAGATATTGCAAGCCACATCAAACCTGATCGAGTCATTGAGCGGTGGTCGTCAGCAGTTGATGAATATCGAAGGACAACCGGAAACCAATATCCTAGGGGAAACTTATTTTAGCCAGGACCCTATTTTATACGGCAACTTTATGGCCAAAGTTGCCTTGGTGCCGATTGCACCTGCTCTGATTGCGCTGACCAATAAACCGATAGATATCAGCTTTTCATCTGATAGCCTCAAAAAATCCGTGGTCGATTTTTTTATTTCGCAGACTGCTGAATGGGAATTGCGGGTACAACTGTGTACCGATATCCACAAAATGCCAATCGAAGATTCCTCAATAGTCTGGTCGGAAGATGTATCGCCGTATCTGCCGGTGGCGAGGATTGTCGCCAAACCGCAAATCGCCTGGAGCCCTTATCGTTCAAAGGTCGTGGACAATGGCATGATGTTCTCACCCTGGCAGGGTATTAAATCGCACCGTCCCTTAGGCTCAGTGATGCGGTTGCGGAAAATCACCTACGAAATGTCCAAACAAGCTAATGCCATGTCAAATGGAAACACTATTCCAGAACCTACAAATTTAGATGATTTATGCTAACTGAAATGGCTGAGTGAATGGAGACGGCGACGATCACAGTCGCCGTTTTTATGCATCAAAGCCTTTTAGAACTGTGACTGTGCGCTATTGATCGGTTCGTATTGGTATGCGTGCGATACCGTAAGCGATACGCCAGTAAATCAGGAATATAAGTCGCGATCACCATCAGCGCCGCCAGCACCAGGAACAACCATTGCACTGAGTAGCTGGTCACAAATTTTGCTGCCGGGGTTTGCGATTGCACAAACTCATAAAATGCCGCTTGGTCCACGCCTTCGATATATTGCCCTTTGATGTCAGACGCCAATTCTTTCAAATGCTCCACATCCTGGCTGGATAAATAACGGTCGAATTCAGCATATGCCACCGGCGGGTCCGGGTCATCCTTGCTGGCATCATTATAATTCACACCGCCACCGGCACTTTCAGCAGCTGCGTCAGTGCCCCAGTAACCGACAAACTTGTTATTGGCGTTAAAGCGTTTGATAGGCGCAGGCTCGGTGCCGCCTATGCCGACAAAAATCACATTCTTGCCTATGCGCACATCGCTGATATCCAGCTTGTTGATGCCGTTGGCTTTAGGTGCTTCGTCGCCATCGGTAAAAAACAGCATTTGCGCCGGAATATTCAGGTAATCGAAGGTTGCCTCTGCCGCTTTGACGCCAAAAGTCATGCGGCTGTTGCCGCTCCAGGCCATACGCCATTCCAGGTGGTTGATACTGTCGGTGATAATATCAAAGTTAGCGCACACTTCCAGTGGCATAAACAGCAGTGCAACATTCTCCGCCGCAAACACGCCGACACTGACATAGGTGCCGCAAGGCGAAGTCTTCACTACCTGTTTCATCAGATGCTGGGTATAGGCCAGGCGTGTGACAGATTTATCGCCGACTTTCATGTCTTCCGCATTCATGCTCTGCGAGATATCCGCCAGTAGCAGGTAGTTATGTACCTCCTGCTTAAGCTGGATCTCCGGCTTGACCAGTGCCAGCACCAGGAAAATCAGGGCCCCGAGAAGCAAGGCGGTTTCGTAATGTTCCTTCAGGCGTAAAAAAATACGTTTCATGGCAACCCCTGTGGCAGGTTGCTGATTTCCAGGCCGGACGGATCCTGCGGCACGGTTTTAATATGCCTGGGGATCACGCCATGCAACAGACTCAGATTGAACTTGGCCGCCTGGTTAGCCGGATTCAATCTTAGTGCCTGCTCATACGAAGCGCGCGCCTGCAGATAATCAAATTTGGCTTGCTCCTGGATCGAACCATCTGCTTCCACCAGGCGTTGCAAACCGGAACGGAACAGGTGGTTGGCAATATTGAAATGGATTCGGGATTTCAAAGCCTGGTCTGGCTCAAATACATGCTCATCCTGTTTTTTTGGCGCTTCCAGCAATTGGCCGAAATTCTGGCTGGCATGTTTGAAATTGCCGGTTTTACCTTGCTGGTAAGCATCGGCAAATTTGCGATGGAATGGAAACTGGTCGCCTTCCAGCACCTCGCCAGCTTGCAACATGCGGTTGGCAGAGGCAATCTTATTGACCTGGAAACCTTCGTAAGCACTGCCGACCAAGCCGACGACCAGCAATAAACCTAACAGCTGGTTTTTTCGCGTTATATGGTTTTTCATTCATACACCCTCAAATTTTTAATGCCCAGGATCAACAACACCAGCACCAGCGCACTGATCACGAATATTTTCGAATAATCAAATCCGGCGATGGTTTCGTTGTATTTAATGACCTTTTTCTCGCGCGTATCGATGTCATTAATCGCCGATTGCAAGGTTTCCGGATTGTCGGCTTCATAAGCTTTGTATTTCAGTCCCAGCGACTGGAAATATTTATGCAGCACGATAGAGTTAGGCGTGCGGCCTTCTTCATATTCATCCTTGGAGAAAATGCTGGCCTCGCCGGGTTCCCGCAGCATGATCCAGTAGATACTCAGCTTGCGGCTTTTCAGGCGCTCGCTGAGTAAAAACTTCACCCGTGGGCTCAGCTTGCCCGCCCCATCTGACAACAAAATCACGGCGCGGGAACCCGAGCTCTGGATATTATCGAACAGGCCCACCGCTTCAGTTAGCCCGGCACCGATATTGGTCTGGTTTAGGGAAGGGCTGGTGGCCGCTACAATCGCGGCATGAATCGCGTCGCGGTTGGTGGTGATTTTGATGCCGTACAGCGCCGAGTTGGTGAAGCCGACCACGCCCATCATGTCGTTCGGCCGCGAATCAATAAACTGGGTGATGATACGGCGCGCAGTCGCGGATTTGATCTCCGCCACATGCCCGGATGAGTCACCGGCGAATGGGTGATCCATACTGACACTGCGGTCTATCACCATCACTGTTTGCGCGCCCTTGCCTACGCGAGGCACCTGCTCATCTGAGCCTCTGGGTGATGCCAGTGCAATCACAATACTCAGCAACAGCAACGACATAATGGCTTTGACTGCCAGGTTGAGCCGGTCAGAAAACAGGTCTTCGGGCACGATATCCAGCCAGCTGTAATGCTGGCCCTGATGGCCTTTTAACCAGAACGGCAACAGCGCAACCGGCAACAGCGCAAATGCCCAAGGATGCAAAATAATCATGCCACGCCCCGCTCGCAATCACGCAGCTGTTTGCTGAGTTGTAGCAGGTGCAAAATCACCTGGCGGCTGTCACGGGGTTTTACGTCATACAGGGATTGATTGGATGCTTCAAAAAACTGCGTGATCTCACTTTGCATGCCCTTGAAACCCGGACGCAAACTCACAAACTCCTCGATATCCCGCGCAAAAATATTCGCACCATAATGCTGGTTGAATGCCTGGTGCAAATACACCAGTGCTTTTTTCTCTTCCACCGCCGTTTTTGGTTTGGATGACTTAGCCAAACGTTTGAGCTGGCGATGTGCGCGGGCAAAAGCGCCGCCCATAAACGGCAACCAGTGGCCATCGGCATTGATGTAAAGCAGCGCCGCCAGACTGGCAATGAATAAGGTCAGGAACAGGCCCAGGTGTTGCTGCTCCGCACTGCTATCGATAAGTGGTGTTTTAAATTCCGGCAGGAGATTTTTCCTGGCGGTGGCGGTACCGCCGGTCACCAGCGGCGAGAACCAGAACCCCCATCCAGGCACTTCTACAGTCGCTGCACTCGCACCGGTGAATGTGAGTTTTTCAGCGGGTAAATGCATCACACTCGGGTAAGTGCTGACAGCAAATACCTGGTAGCTGAGTTGCAAGGTGTATCGAGTATGGTCAGATTGCGGCGTGGTTTGTAGTGCCACATCGACCAACTCAATGCCATCATGCTTGCTGCCTTTTTTAGGCAGGGCATTTTCAGCCAGTGTGTACGCTGTTGGCGCATCCACCACCACCGTCCTGCTCAACACATCACCTATATGCACGCCATTGCTGGATGTAGGATTCGTCACGGTTAACGCTGGTAGCCAAGCTTTGGCAGGTGATACCGTATCCTCCGCCATCACCACATTGGCCATGAATAATAAACTTGCGACGAGCACCAGGCGTTGCAGCGCCTTGCGGTCCGTCATGTTTGAAATCTGTTTTAGCATAGTTGTATATTTCGCTTATTTAACTGGTTGTCGCTATTTGCCTGTTCACACCTGCCTGTTTCCATGGCTTGTTTTCAAGGCTAGATCACATGGCTTGTTCAAAATAATGCGTCATCAATTCCGGCCGGTAATCGCCATGCACAAACAGCGCCGGGCTATCAAAGCGCAAAAACAAAGCATCCAGCGCCTGCCTGCGTGCATCGAATGCCTCCAGGAATTTGGCTTTTACTTCACTGCGGAAGAACAGGGTACGGTTGAGTCCGGTTTCGAGATCTATCATGGTGCCAAAGCCGAACTTGGGCAGTTTCTTGTACTCCTCGTCATCCCACAGCACGATAGGAATGACTTTATGTGCCGACATCGCCAGCAAGGTTTTTTCGATCACGTTCAATGGCATATGGAAGTCGGAAATCCAGAACACCAGCGCACGCGTCTGGCCGAGAAAGTTGGGCACATCTGTCACGCCTTCCACGCCTATGCGCAAATGCTGGTAATCGTGCAGCAAGGCAATCGCTGCTTTGCTCTGGTGTAAATTGCGGCTTAACGGCAAGGTAAAATCTTCGATCACCTGCTGGTTGTAACCGATAAAACCGAACAGGTCACCGGCGTTGTAAGCCGAATTCGCTACCGCGGTGGCGATCTCAATCGCGGTATCCAGCTTGCGTTTGCTACCGCGGAACTGCATGGAACTTGACAGGTCGCACACGGCATAGATCGGCGTGGTGCTGTCCTGGTTAAACTGCCGCACCTGTACCTGCTCAAACGGGTCGCGTATGGTCTGGCGTATATCCATGCGCCTGGCATCCGGATAATCAACCAGGTTCACAATGCCGCGGTAATCAGAACCCAGGCCACGCTGCGTACCGGCATGATCGCCCAGCTGTATGCTGTCTGATTTCCAGCCGATCACATACTCGAATGGCCGCGCATAGCTGTCATCCTCGTGCAGCTCAGACGGCTGCTTGTAAGCCTTTTTAATGAATGAACGTATCATCGGCTGGATTAAGCTGCTTTGCTGAATGTCAGGCTAGGCACCGCAAGCGTGCGGATAATATTGGTGGTCAGCTCGCGCGCCAGTGCCGTGCGGCGGTTTTCATACGCCGCGTTGAAGACCAGGCGGTGCGAGATCACTTCGTGGAACACGGCATGGATATCTTCCGGATACAAACTGTCACGGCCATTCAACCAGGCATTCACGCGCGCCGCTTTCATCAGCATACCCATGCCGCGCGGGCTGGCCCCGGTCTGGATCACGCGCCCGACATCGACACTGTCCATGGTCACACCAAATCTCTCCGGATGCTGCGTCGCATCCCACAGATCCATGGTGTACTCTTCCAGCACATCGCTGGATTTAATATGGTCTTGCAGCTGGTCAGAAAACGCATTCAACTGGTCGAATTTCAGGATATCGCTCTCCACCTGCTGCGTCAGTTTTTCGGCATGCTGGAACTTGGTATTGAAGACCAGTGATTTTTTCAGCTCGCGGTCAGCAGGAATCTCGATCGGGATCTCCATCATGAAACGGTCACGCGCGGCAGAAGGGATTTCAAACGTCTCGTTTTTTTCTACCTGGTTACGGTCAGCAAACACAATCATGTGCGGCATGCGGTATTCTTTTTTAAACGCGCTCAGGTGACGCTCAGCCATCACTCGCAACATCAAGGCATGCACCTGCGGCCGCGCACGGTTGATCTCGTTAAAGAAGAACACGGATAAATTTTCACCGGCACGCAACAACGGGCCTTCATCAATCTGCGGCCTGCCATCCGGTCCCAGGAAGGTGTGGTAAATCAGGTCATTCGGCATAAGGTCTACAGTCCCCTCAATCCGTTCGTAAGCGCCACCGATCCCGCGCGCAATCGATTGCAGCAAGGTCGTTTTACCCACCCCCACGCCACCATCCAGCAACACATGCCCGCGTGCAAAAATTGCAATGTTCATCAAACGAATGGCTTTGCTCTGTCCTACAATCACCTGGTTTACCTGCTTTTCCAGGTTCAGTGCATGGTTACGCCAATCTGCCAATTGAATATCTAATGAAGCGGACATGAATCTTTCCTTTAATAGAATGTTTCAAAAATGTAACAGAATGTAACTAGTCCACAATCCTCCAGTTTCGAGAACTTTGCTGGTCCAGCTAGATATGCGATATAGT
>DATHWT010000145.1:0-10531 GCA_035460345.1 Methylophilus sp.
CAGCGGCGCATCCGGCATTGCGTCTTGCGTACTCTTAAGGTCAATCAGCAAGGGCAGGATTGGATGATAGTAAGGTGTGGTGGTGAGCTCGATTTGCCCTTTGGCAGCTAGCGCCTTGTAGCGCGGCAAAATGCCCTGCAGGGTTTCACTCAGCACATCCACGAGCGCTACCCGGTCCTCGAGGTTAAACAGCAGGCCTTTTTTCATCAGGCGCTGGATGACCTTGCTTTTGCGGCGTAAACCTTCGCCAGTCCAGGCTAGGTGATACCAGACCAGCAAATCCGCCTTGAATTGTGCGGACAGGTAGTGAAACTGCCCGGACTTCATGATAGGTTCGACCAGCTCGTAAAGGTGCAACAGACGCTGGTAATGTGGAAATGGACTCAGCATTTTCTCGTGGTGCGCCTTGAAGCAGCTATCCACGATCAACTGGCAATCTGCATCCGTAATATGATCAAGATCCGTGCTGGCCAGCAAACGCAACAAGGGGTCACGCCACTGTCCGATACGCGACTGCTCGGCGTAATCCTGTAACTGCTCCACCAGGATAGGCACAAAATTGAAAGTGACTCTGGCGTTGGGATTCTGCTCGAGATGATATGCCATATCGCTATAGTCTTTCAGCGCATGCAAATATGTCCACGGCAAGACATATTCGCCACTGACCTGATCCCGGTAATCGGGTTGATGCATGTGCCAATACAGATTTAACAATAACTTTTTATCGGACATACATGCACCTCTTTCACATTCGACCTACATTATTTTTTGAGTTACTTCACACGATATAAATCCTGGCCCAGCATATCGGGCGTCACCAAGACAATGCCTTTTTCAGAGACGTAAAATCGCTTGCTATCCATCACGAGATCAATACCAATCTGCATGCCCGCCGGGATATCGCAACCGCGGTCTATCACCACGTTTTTAAGTATCACGCCTTCATTGATTTTCACTTTAGGTAAAATCACAGCCCCATCTAGGTCACAGTAATCGGCCACATGCACGCCTGAAAACAGCACTGAATTGGAGACACTTGAACCGCTGATCAGGCAACCACCAGAAACCAGTGAGTCTGTTGCTTTACCGGTGCGTCCTTCATCCTTGAAGACAAACTTGGCCGGTGGCAATTGCTCCTGGTAAGTCCATATAGGCCACTCGCTGTCATACAAGTTCAATTCCGGAATGACTTTTGTCAGCTCCATATTGGCTTCCCAATAGGCATCTATGGTGCCGACATCACGCCAGTAATAACTGTTGCCGAGAGCGCCAACACAGCTATCGGTAAATCGATGTGCCTGCACGCGGTACTTTTTAATGATGTAAGGAATAATATCCTGGCCGAAATCGTGGTTGGAATGGCGGTCATAGGCATCGCGGATCAACTGCTCGTATAAGAACTTTGCATTGAAGATATAAATACCCATGCTCGCAAATGCCTGGGTCGGATCATCCGCCATCGGTTTGGGGTTCGCCGGTTTTTCATCGAAGGCGACTACGCGGTCAGTAGCATCCACTTCCAACACGCCGAATCCCTTGGCATCTTCCAATGGCACATTGATGCAGGCTATCGTCATATCCGCATTGCTGCGCGCATGCGTAGCCAGCATTTTACCGTAGTCCATTTTGTAAATATGATCACCAGCCAGTATCAGGATATATTCGCCGCCATTTTCACGTAGCAGATCGATATTCTGGTAAACGGCATCGGCTGTGCCCTTATACCACTCCTCACCCAAGCGCTGCTGGGCGGGAATAATATTCACATACTCATTGAATTCACCACGCAAAAACCCCCAGCCACGCTGGATATGCTGAATCAGGCTTTGCGCCTTGTATTGTGTGGCGACATTAATGCGGCGAATACCGGAGTTAATACAATTGGAAAGCGGGAAATCAATAATGCGAAATTTACCACCGAACTGTACGGCTGGTTTAGCACGCCAGTCGGTCAGGTTTTTTAATCGGCTGCCTCGACCACCGGCAAGGATAATCGCGACGGTATTTTTAGTCAGCGTACTGATAAACCGGTCGGATTGACGATCCTGTCGCCGGTTGTATCTTCTGCGTTCAACAAATTCAACTACTTCAGACATGATGCCTTTCCTGTTTTTCTGATCCTGAAAATCAGCCTGCAGCCATGCCCGGCAATACTATCTGTGAGACGACACAACGCTTGTAAACCGCAGGTCCGACATCCACAGTCTGCATGATAATTCGGGCAATGACAACGATATTTCCGCCGTAAACGGCGTAAAACCTCACTTTTTTTGTTAGGATGGGGGTTAGTCAAACGGACCTAGCGAGCATGACAGTCAAATTAGCCTCACCGAATCACACGCACACCCTGCACCTGCAGCGCATACTTGATGCGACTCACCACGACCCTTTCCAGTTCCTTGGTGTACACCAGGATGAAGCGGACGGACCGTGGTTTGTGCGTGTGTTTCAGCCGAATGCCGAGAAACTCTGGGTCAATATCGATGGCAAATGGCAAGCGATGGCATTGGTCGATAGCCACGGTTTATTTGAGTTCGCATCCAGGGTTCCAGTGCCAGCCCCGGTGCGGTTACGCATACACCCACACGGGCAGGACACGTTTTACGAAACCAGTCATACCTACAGCTTTGAAAGCACGGTATCGCTGGAAGAGCTTTACCTGTTTGGCGAAGGCAGGCTGCTGGAGGCTTATAACACGCTAGGTGCTGTGCCGATGACGGTGCAAGGGGTAGAAGGCATCAGGTTTGCAGTGTGGGCGCCGAGTGCAGAGCGTGTGAGTGTGGTAGGCAGCTTTAACCAGTGGGATGGCCGCGTGAATGCCATGCGCGTGCTGGGTGGTAGCGGCGTGTGGGAATTATTTATCCCAGGCCTTACCGAGCATGACTTGTACAAATTTGAGATCCGCAACCGCGAGCATGGTTTTGTGGTAGTGAAAGCTGACCCTTATGGCAAAGCTTTCGAGCCGAGGCCAGGTTCAGCCAATCGCATCTGCCAGAGCCGTCACATCTGGCAGGATGATCAATGGCTGCAAGATCGCCAGCAGCATGACTGGCTGCATGCCCCGTTCAACTGTTACGAAGTGCACCTGGGTAGCTGGCAACGCGATAAAAACGGGCATTTCATGACCTATCGCCATCTGGCTGATACCTTAATTCCACATGTGTCCAGCATGGGTTATACGCACATTGAGTTGTTGCCCGTTGCAGAGCACCCACTCAATGAGTCCTGGGGATACCAGGTCACGGGTTACTTTGCACCTACCCAGCGTTTCGGCAGTCCGGATGACCTTAAATACTTTATTGATCAATGCCATGCTGCCAACATCGGCGTGATTCTCGATTGGGTACCCGGACATTTTCCCAAAGATGACTGGGCGCTGGCACGTTTTGACGGCACCGCACTCTATGAGCATGCTGACCCCAGATTAGGCGAACATACCGACTGGGGCACGTATATCTTTAACTATGGCCGTAATGAAGTGCGCAACTTTTTGTTAAGCAATGCTTATTACTGGATAAAAGAATTCCATATTGATGGCTTGCGGGTTGATGCAGTAGCTTCGATGCTATATCTGGATTATTCACGCAATGCGGGTGAATGGGTACCCAATATATATGGCGGACGTGAAAACCTTGAGGTGATTGAATTCCTCAAGCAGCTGAATACCATGATCGGTGAGCGATTCCCCGGTGCACTTGTGATTGCTGAAGAGTCAACGTCATGGCCAGCAGTTTCACGGCCAGTCTACACTGGCGGCCTGGGTTTCAATATGAAATGGAACATGGGCTGGATGAATGATGTGCTCGGCTATATGGAAGTCGATCCACTCTACCGCCAATACCAACACAATCGCCTGACCTTCGGGCAGATGTATGCGTACTCAGAAAACTTTGTATTGCCGTTCTCGCATGATGAAGTGGTACACGGCAAAAAATCCTTACTGGGCAAAATGCCTGGTGACACCTGGCAGAAATTTGCCAATTTAAGATTGCTGCTGACTTTCCAGATGACCATTCCTGGAAAAAAACTGAATTTCATGGGTAACGAGTTTGCGCAATGGCGTGAGTGGAATGTCAACCAGAGCCTGGACTGGCACTTGCTGGAAGATAGTTATCCCGAACACCTAATGCATAGAGGTGTGCAATCGCTGGCACGCGACCTGAATATGCTTTACAAGCAAAGCCCTGCCCTGCATGCGCATGACTTTGACCAGCAGGGTTTCCAATGGATAGATTGCCAGGATGGCGGCCAATCCCTGTTGAGTTATATTCGCCGCGGCAATGACCATAGTTTTGTTATAATAGTGCTTAACTTTACACCGGTGCCGCGTCATCAATATCGCCTTGGCGTGCCACAATCGGGTGTATACAAAGAAGTATTTAACAGTGATGCAGCTATATATGGCGGTAGCGATGTATGCAATAGCGATGGCTGCCACACTGACCCCGTTCCGTGGATGGATCAGCCTGATTCAATCAGTATAAACTTACCTCCACTAGCGGGTGTCATACTTCGGTTACAATGAATTGATACACTATAACGATGACATGATGGCTCGCAAAAGGCGTTGAATGATTGCCATTTGCGGGCCTGATGAATTTATCTGACTTGAATTTAATTGACTTGAAAACTAAAGCAACAACATAACATGGCTAAATTAACGACGCATCCCAGCTGGCACGCGCTGAACCAGCACCAAAGTGATATCCGTAATGTTCAAATGCGTGATCTATTCAAACAAGACGCAAAACGATTCGAAGAATTCAGTTTAAATGTAGATGGCATTCTGCTGGACTATTCCAAACACCGTATCACCAAACAAACCTTATCCCTGCTCTTTCAATTGGCACGTGATTCTAAAATAGAGACCTGGCGCGACCGCATGTTTTCCGGTGAAAAAATCAACATCACCGAAAATCGAGCCGTCTTGCATACCGCCCTGCGCAATCGCAGCAACTCCCCGGTAGAAGTGGACGGCAAAGACGTCATGCCTGAAGTGAATGCAGTACTGGCGCATATGCGCACATTTACTGAGCAGGTTCGCAGCGGCAAATGGACAGGCTATACCGGCAAACGGATTACCGATATTGTGAATATCGGTATTGGCGGTTCCGATCTGGGTCCGGTGATGGCCTGCGATGCACTTAAACCTTATGCCAGCCCCGACTTAAAAGCACATTTTGTATCCAATATTGACGGCGCTCACCTGGTGCGCGCGCTGGAACAGTGCGACCCCGAAACCACGCTGTTTATTGTGGCTTCCAAAACCTTTACTACACAGGAAACCATGACAAATGCGCACTCCGCACGTCGCTGGTTCCTGGAGGCAGCCAAAGACGAGCATCACGTAGCCAAACATTTTGTCGCTTTGTCGACCAATGCCAAAGCCGTGGAAGCCTTCGGTATCAACACTGACAACATGTTTGCATTCTGGGATTGGGTAGGCGGACGATATTCCCTGTGGTCTGCGATCGGCCTATCGATTGCCCTGTACGTAGGCATGGACAATTTTGAGCAGTTGCTGGCCGGCGGTCACGCCATGGATCAGCACTTCAAGGATGCACCCCTGGAGCAGAACATGCCGGTGATCATGGCATTGCTTGGCATCTGGTATAACAATTTCTTCCATGTCGATACGCATGCGATCTTGCCATACGACCAGGGTATGTCACGCTTTGCCGCTTACCTGCAACAGGCAGATATGGAAAGTAACGGCAAATTCATCTGCCGTGACGGCAGCCGTGTCAGCTATAAAACCGGCCCGGTCATCTGGGGCGAAGCAGGCACCAATGGCCAGCACGCGTTTTACCAGCTGATCCACCAGGGTACGCAAATGGTCCCTGCTGACTTTTTGATGCCGGTGAAAAGCCATTACAAAATCGGCAGCCCGGATGACCACCACCACAAGATTCTGCTGGCTAACTTCCTGGCACAAACACAGGCACTAATGCTGGGCAAAACACGTGAAGAAGCGCGTGCAGAACTGGCGCAACAGAACATGAGCGGCAAAGCGCTGGAAGACCTGTTACCCCACAAAGTATTTGAAGGTAACCGCCCGACCACTTCCATCATGTTCGAGCAATTGACGCCCTTCACGCTGGGTAAACTGATTGCTTTGTATGAGCACAAGATTTTCGTACAAGGCATTATCTGGGATATCAATAGCTACGACCAATGGGGTGTTGAATACGGCAAGCAGATTGCCAGCCAGATCCTGCCTTTATTGAATAGTAATGATGCTGTGACCAGCTTTGACAGCTCGACCAATGGCTTAATCAATTACTCTAAGAAAACCGCGTAATAAATTGATTTAAAAATAAAAAAGGCCTTTTAAAAGGCCTTTTTTTTATTGCTGCAAAACCTTATTCAACCAGCTGGTTTTTAATTGCATAATGCGTAATATCCGCATTGTGTTTTAAATTCATTTTCTCCAGCAAACGGGTACGGTACATACTCACGGTCTTCACCGACAATGCCAGTTTGTCGGCAATTTCACCTACCGACAAACCTGAAGCAATCATGCGCATCACCTGAAACTCACGATCAGACAAAGACTCATGTAGCGCGGCGGCATGTTCATTACCGACCTGTTCGGCCAGGATTTCCGCCACATTGGCCGTGATATATTTCCTGCCTTTAGCCAGCGTATGTATGGCAGTCAGCAACTCTTCAGACGCCGTATGCTTGCACAGGTAACCAGAAGCACCTGAGCGGATGGACCGCACCGCATACTGGTCTTCCATATACATGGAGAGCATCAGCACATTCAAGGCCGCATTTTCGCGCTTGATCAGCTTGAGCGCTTCAATACCGGTTTTATCCGGCAGAGAAATATCCAGCAGCATCACATCGGCTGGTATTTCACGCACACATTTCAGCGCCTGTGCCACATTCTCCGCTTCGCCTACCACCTCGATATCACCGCTGGCAATCAGTATCTGTTTAATGCCAGAGCGAAGAATTGCGTGGTCATCAACGATGATGACTCTAATTTTTTTAGTATCCAAGCTGTTGCCTCACATTTATCATGTTGCTGCTGTCCGCACAGGGGCTTGTACTCGTATCAGCGTGCCGGTTCCCTGCACAGGTGATTCTATGTAGCATTCGCCGCCAAAAGCCGCCGCCCGCTCCTGCATGCCTCGCAACCCGAAAGAATTCGGTTTTATTTTATCGGCAGGCGCGATGCCTATGCCATTATCGGCAATGGTCATGCATAACTCTTCTGCTTGCCGGTTTAACTCTACCCGCACCTCGTCTGCCTGCGCGTATTTGGCGATATTCGACAAGGCTTCCTGGCAAATGCGGAACAAAGCCATGGACTTGTCATGGTCACAGTCCAGTTCATCGCAATTGGTGACGAACCTGGCCTTTAAGCCCAATTGTTTCTTGAATTGATTGACCTGCCACTCCAGTGCATCAACCAGGCCTAAATCCAGGATGTTCGGGCGTAAGTTACCAGAAATACGGTGAACCGAATCAAACGTCTGGTTGACTATGGATTGCAACATGGTCGCCTGTTCGATATCGACCGGCGCGCCCTGCTGGATTTTCTGGATGATAGTAGAAAGGCCGAGCTTCATCGCCGTCATATTGCCACCGAGATCGTCATGAATCTCGCGCGCTATGCTGACACGCTCTTGTTCTTTCACTTGGTTCAAGTGCGCAGTCAGCGCCTGCAAATCATGCTTGGCCTGTTCGATCTCCTGTTTTTCCTGCTTGCTCTGACTGATATTAAGCATAATGCCATCCCATTGCACCGCGCCCTGCCCCAGGGCCTGTATGGTGGCGCGGATATTCACCCACTTCATATCCTGCCAGTCGGCAATCCAGATTTTGCCTTCCCAATCTAGCCGTTTGTGCTGCCGGGCGGATTGTTGCAGCTTGTGCCTGAACTGGCTGGCAGACTTTTCTTCCATCGCATTGAATAACGTCTGCGCATCTTTAAGCAAAGCGGCGGTGGGAATACCCAGCAAGGCTTCACAGCCTTCACTCAGGTAGGTGAATACAACCTGCGCATCGGCTGTCATATGCATTTGAAATACCAGGCCGGGAATGCTGGAAACAATGGCTGAAAATCTGCGCTCGCTTTCATGCAAGGCATCTTTGACGCTATCGACAGGAGAGTCAGTTGCAGGGCTGGTCACAGTGCACCTCTTGTTAGATGCCAATTAGCATACCATGACACCCCGTGCGTTGGGTATGCTTTATCAGCCCATCATGGCTGAAGGGCGTAATCGGGAGAGAATGAAGACGGGACTATGTAAAGGACTGGCTTTCGCGCAAGTCAATTTCAGTCATGACGCGGTTTTTACCGCTTTTCTTCGCCAGGTACATGGCCTGGTCGGCGCGCAACAGAATCGAACTGACATCATCCTCGGTCTGAAACAGCGCCACGCCAGCACTGAATGTGATCAGCAGTTTCTGGTTATTGCCCAGGAAATACTCTTTGGTCAGTGCGCGCTGTAAACGGCTCATGGTCGTGACAGCTTCATCGAGATTGGTATTGGGCAGAATAACGACAAACTCTTCCCCGCCCATACGGGTCACGATATCGGTAGGGCGCACAGTGCGCTTGACTACACCCGCCAGATGTTTCAGGGCAGAATCACCGGCTGCGTGTCCATGCTGGTCATTCAGTGATTTAAAGTTATCGATATCCAGCAATGCCACGCTTAGCAATTCGCCGCTACGATGGTAGCGCGCTATCTCGGTACTGAATGCATCGTCCATCCCGCGCCGGTTGAGCACACCTGTGAGCTGGTCGATACGCACCACTTCACTTAACTGGCTGAGTTCATCCTGCAATTTCAGGATGCGAGCCTGTGTATCGCTGGCAACTCGCTGCTGATTCAGCAGATCGTCGCGTGACCGCAGGATATCGGTCTGCATCACCGAGGTATCCCGCATCAGGAGGTTGACCAGTTCATTGATTTTAATCAGGTCATCCGTTTGCGAAAGCTCCTGGGCATAGGTTTCGATCTTGCCGCTATATAACTCGCTTGCCTCACCCATGTATTTCAGCTTGTCAATAAATGAGCTGATCAGGGTTTTGAATGAACTCCTGGCCTCTATCAGGCTGTGTTTCAGCAAACCCTGCTTATAGATAACCTCTTTCAGGCTCTTTTCCGCCAGCTTGAGTTTGGCACGGTCCAGCGGACCGCTGATAATGGATTGTACGGCATATACCTGGCCGCTTAGCCAGCTATCATCTGCCACCAGTTCGCCTATGTTAGACAATAACAAATGCAGTAAATCAATAATGTCGCCACGCACATCATCCTCTTTGGCGCCTATCACTTCCACGCGCATCAATAAGGCTTTAAGTGATTTGGCCAGTGCTTCCCATTCCTTGACCTTTTTGGCCCGCTCGGTACTTTCCTGTACTGCGACAGCTTCCATTTGCAAGTCGGGATAACCTTCCAGGCGCGGAATCAGGCCCAGGTGTAGTGTCTGTTTGAGCAGGGTTTGTAAAATCGTGAACGCGCCATGGAATTGCTGCACTTCACTGGGTAGCTCTTCTTTGGTCAAAGGCTCTATTGCTGCAGGCACCGCAGCCCCCCCGGGTACGTCTTTTAACTCGGGGACGGGGATGCCTTCAACCCTGGCATCTGCAGGCAACCAGTTATTGGCCATCCCCAGCAATTTGTCGGACAGCGTATCATCGTTACCAAAATTAATCAGCACCCGCTCCAGCATCTCGCGCTTTTTGGCTAGCTCCATGCCGCTACGCTTGTCATCCCAGCCCTGCATCAGCGTCCTTATCGCTTTAGGCCACTTGGTAGAATGATTGAGCTGTTGCAGCATGGCTTCTTTCAGCAACTCCCCCAAGCCTTGCCAGTTATCCTGTTTGAGCACTTTTTCCCAGCGATTCACCCAGTTGGTTTGCTCCATCGAATCATGCGGCAACTGCTTCAATGCTTTGCGCAATGCGGATGCAGCATCTTCCTTGGCTGGTTTGCCGGAAACTTCCTGATAAATCTGCGTGTAATTTTCCGGCGTAGGTTCCACGCGGCGTACCGTGATCTGTTTGATGGTTTCGCGTGCAATTTCCGACGCAGTCATGGATGTTCCGTGGGTTGCCATAGTATTTTCTACCGCATATGTTTGCTGAAAAATAAGCCATATTGTGCAATGAAAAATGCCGGTTTAATGTGGCCATAAGAAGGCAGATTGCCTGCTATTTTTGAATTGTGGTATAAGTGTTTTTTATAAGCAGGCGTTCAAAAAACAAAGCCATGTCGGCGTGGTTTTGCGTTACAATAGCGCCGGCGGGCCTCCCCGCATTGTAAGATAGCCAACCTGGTCAGATGCGGAAGCAAGCAGCCACAACTGTCAAGCAAGTGCCGGGGGTTGGGCTCGCCCCTTTCTGCATTGCCATCCCGCCAAATTACCATGCCTTCCCCTGAATGATTTAGTTATCCGGATGTGCGCATAATCAGGCAATTTAGGCTAAAGTATTGGTTTGGCTTTATGACATTTAATCAATAGAGACCGCAATGTCTTACCAAGTACTGGCGCGTAAATGGCGCCC
>DATHWT010000146.1:0-19427 GCA_035460345.1 Methylophilus sp.
GCAATAATGCGCCCCGCTTCCAGCCCACCAGGCGTTTGAATGCCGGCATCAATGATGGTGGCACCACTTTCATGGGTACTCACCAGGCAGCCAAGAGCAGGTGCGTTGGCAATCAGGTGTGCAACCAGAGGCGCACTGTATTGTTGTACGCTAATGGATGTTGAATTCGATACGTTCACAGACATAAGTCCCCCATAGTTTCTCTAATTGTGTGTTTTTATCTTGCAAAATCAGTTGTACTTCGTCTGTTGAGACACCATGTGCATACAGGCTACATAAAGGTTGCCCGGCGGTAACGGTACCGCCATCAGGCCGATCTTCCAGCCAGGCGGGAAAATCCAACCGTTTTGTTTCTATCGCCTGCCGTGCATACACAATGCAATGGCTGGCATGCATAGTGGTGGGCTGCAACTGAGGTGTCACCGCGCCCTGACAACTGGTCAGGTGCGCTTGTATTAGCGGCAACTCGGCATATAAACGCATACTGGCACTTAACCTGGGGTTGATTTCCAGCACGTATAATTGACCATCCTGCCAGATCGCATCCATGCTGTTGATACCAACCAGGCCAGAATCGCGTACTAGCGCTTCCAGTGTGGCCTGTATGGCTTCAGTCAGTTTAATGTCATGCAATCGGGTAGCGCCTGCATAAGTATAGTTTCCCGGACGTTGCCTGAGTGCATGCACCCCAATCAATGTCACTGATTGTTGATTCGCCACAAACAATGCACCGACAGCCAACCCCGTTTGCAACGCTTGCCAGTAACCCTGGGCTACAAGACTGATGGTTGCCGACGTATCCCATTCATGAATATGCGCCCCGCCACTCTGCCCTGCGACTTTGTATAACCAATGCCCTTGTTGCGGCGCATGCGATTGTAGCGCAGGTGTCATCACCCCATGCACTTTACAAAAGTTGCTTAACCAGAATGGATTTTTAACTTGCTCGACCACAGATGGTGTATTGCCTGCCAATGCATAGCGTTGATACAAGCTTTCATAACAATCGATATTGGCTTCAAACCCAGACCCAATCATTAAAGCTTCTGGCTGCCAGGTATCAAGTTTCTTCAATAACGTCTGCGCCTGCCCTGTTGTTAATTGTCCAGCTAACGCCGGTAATTGCCAGACTTCATGCGCAGCCTGCACTGTATCAGTGTCAGCAAATGCATCCACTGCTAATACCTCAAACCCCTCACGGCGCGCCATTTCTGCATAGATGCGGGCGCTTTGTGAAACAATCGCCAACCGCAAGAATGCAATTACTCGACGTGGGCACAGGCATATTCATATGCCTGATGATAATCGATATGCATGGGCGATTCGCTTTGCAGCATCTGCTCCAGCAGTTTATTCTGCGTCACGTATTTCAGCTGGCCAATCGCCAATGCACCAAACCCGGCCACTTGCGTCCCTTCAATCAAGCCGCCATTGGAGAATGTATCCACGCCTTCAATGCCAGAAGGTGGCACGGCGTTCACATCAGCTACCACTTTCAATGTCTTGGAGTTGGCAAACTGGCTTACTTCCAATACACGAATACCCGCTGGCGTGGCGCATAGAGCGACGGTCGCTTCGTTCAGGATAGCTACTTTGGCTTCTTCGGAGCTGCCATCTACTACTTGCAGCTTCACATCGTAGCTGCTGGATAGTTTATCTACATACGCTTGCATGCTGTCTGTACCGGCATGCGCCACCATCAACACTGTAGATCCCTGGCGGGCGGCTATCAACGCGGCGGTTGAACCGACCGTGCCGCTGGCACCGAAAATAGCGATTTTCTCTTTGCCCAGGCCACTACCGGATTTTTGCAGATAGAAGTCCACTTTCGCCAGCATGGCTGCGGCGGTGGTAAACGCACCGGAAGGGTCAGAAAAGGTATGGCACTCAAATGGTTTGAACATGGCACTGCGTGCCTGTTTTTGCATTTCGAGTGCGACCTGGATATCGCGACCGCCAAAGAATAAAGCCTGTTGTTTAAGACCGCTGGGGCTGCGGGAAAAAATCGCATCCTGGGTTAAAGCAATCACTTCATTCAGCGTGACATCTGTGTAGGAAATAATTTTTTCATAGCCTGCGTCAAAAGCCATATTCACATCGAATGGACTGGCATTTTTAGCGGCCGTGAACAAATGCATAATACTGGTTTTTTTCATTATTCCCCCTGTGGAATCCATTTACTAAATAGTATCACGTAGCAATATACACAATCCTGCGCAGGTTCAAAATCAAAAGCAGACCTTAAAAACAGACACTTTTCAAAAACATGTCATTTAATGTTAACCGACTCTCAGGCTAATTCAATACTATTTATTTCAATATGCGCCGGATCATTGATTGCGGCAGTCACAATAAAGGATAAATGCGTGTCAGCTGCATATTGTTGCAAGAGCTGTGCCTGCTGCTGCATGGCCTCGGCTTTTGAAGGCAGCAATACAAAGCCGGTAGGGCCCCAAGAGGTCTGGCCAAAACCGCGATAACCTTGTTGGTGGAATGCATGCAAAATACGTGCAACAGATTGGCTGGCATAGGCACCGCCCTGAGCGGGCGCGAAATAGTCAGCGTTATAGCTTTGCAGTGCACCAACAAATGCGCTAAACACCTCGAAATTCTGCTCTATCAAGGCAGGTAATCCTTGCGTAAGTAAGCGATGCTGGATTTCATGTGTTGCAGCGACACTGAGAGGTGGTAATTGTTTGAACGCATTTTTTTCACCACTGCCATGCAAACCATCACGGCTTTGATCAACAATCAGTAAAAAATGCCATGCTTCCGGGAAAGCGTGACGAGCCAGCAAAGGTGGCACACTGGTATTGGGGCCACGGCCACCGTCCACCACCAGTCCGCCATGATCAAATGTGGCAATGCCGATCCCTGAACGCGCGCCACGCTGATGTGCTGCTGCGATCTGGGCACTGTCAGCGGCGCAGCCTAATAAGGTATTGACACCGGCCCCAACCGCCAGGGCCATTTGCGTGCCTGAGCCCAGGCCACTGTGCCGCGGAATCGCCTGCTGAATGTTCAAATCAATCGGCGTTTCTTTTTTCAGGAATTCCAAGTGTCGCTGGAGGATATTTTCAGCCCACGGATCTACCGGCATTTGCTGTGGTTGTGCTGAAAGTGTCAGCGCAGTCTGGTAGGCATCAATGGCCACCCCCACGCTGCCAAACCGACGCCCGGCTTGCCCACTTAGATCAAAAAAACCTAGATGTAACCGGCCATGGGTCTTCACGCTGACCGAGCGTTGCGGAGAGATCACTGCATTCATGAAGGTAAATTATACTGATGCTGAAAAATATGGGATGTCAGCGCGATGCTGACGTGACATTAAAACATGATTTTGGCATAATGCAGGGAGAAAAGTAATTCCAGAAACAGGTTAAGCTCAATAGTAAGCCTCACTTTCGAATTCAATCCATTGCACTCGGTGAATGATTTCATCTGCGATAGATATCATCTGGTTTAAAACAATTAAGGGTTTATATGGTAAGTCATGTTATTCCATTCGAGAATCTCAGAAATAGCGATGTGCCGTCAGTTGGTGGCAAGAACGCTTCTTTAGGTGAAATGATTTCTCAGCTCAATGCCAAAGGTGTACGCGTACCTACCGGATTTGCAACCACAGCGGATGCATACCGTGAATTTTTATCCCAGGACGGTTTAGATAAAAAAATCAATGACTTACTCGACAAACTGAATGCGGATGATACGCAAGCGCTGGCTAAATGTGGCAGCCAGATCCGCCAGTGGATCATGGAAGCGGAATTCCCTCAGGCCTTGCAATCAGCCATTGCTGAAAACTACGAAACCCTGATCAAGAAATCAGCGCCTGGTACAACCTTCGCCGTGCGTTCATCTGCTACTGCAGAAGATTTGCCGGATGCTTCATTTGCCGGCCAGCAGGAAAGCTTCCTGAACATTCATGGCCTGGATAACATTACTCACGCCATTAAAGAAGTATTTGCTTCCTTATATAACGACCGTGCCATTTCCTACCGTGTGCATAAAGGCTTTGTACATGCCGATGTCGCGCTGTCAGCAGGCGTACAGCAGATGGTTCGTTCGGATATTGGCTGTGCCGGTGTCATGTTTACCATTGATACCGAATCCGGTCACAAGGACCTTGCGTTTATTACAGCTTCCTACGGCCTGGGTGAAACCGTGGTTCAAGGTGCGGTCAACCCTGATGAATTCTATGTGCACAAGCCTTTGCTCACCAAAGGTAAACCGGCGATTGTACGTCGCACCATGGGTTCCAAACTGATCAAAATGATTTTCTCTGATGCAACCCAGGCGGGTAAATCCACCCATACAGTGCCTGTAGATGCCGCAGAAGCTAACCGCTACTCACTGGATGATGCAGATATTCTGGAACTGGCGGGCTACGCCATTACGATTGAACAGCATTACAGCTGCCCAATGGATATCGAATGGGGTAAGAACGGTCTGGATAACAAGCTGTACATCCTGCAAGCACGTCCTGAAACCGTGAAATCCCAGGAAGCGGCTAAAAATGTGACTGAGACATTCAAGTTACAGAAGCACTCCTCCGTGCCAGTGGTTGCCGGTCGTGCCGTGACACAAAAAGTGGGCGTTGGCCCTGTGCGTATCGTGCTGGATCCGGCGGACATGCATGAAGTACAACCTGGTGACGTACTCGTTGCCGACATGACAGACCCTAACTGGGAGCCAGTGATGAAGCGCGCCAGCGCCCTGGTGACAAACCGTGGTGGCCGTACTTGCCACGCGGCGATTATCGCGCGTGAATTAGGTATTCCTGCCATTGTTGGTTCAGTCAATGCGACTGACTTGCTGCGCGATGGTGAAATCGTGACTGTCTCCTGTGCTGAAGGCGAAACCGGCTTTGTTTATCACGGTGCGTTGGATTTTGAAGTCTCTACGCAATCAAATAGCGCATTGTCTAAACCGCCATGCAAAATCATGATGAACGTAGGTAACCCTGATATGGCGTTCACATTCGCGCAAACGCCTAACGACGGTGTTGGCCTTGCGCGTCTGGAATTTGTCATTAACAACATGGTAGGCATACACCCGAAAGCGATCCTGAATGTCGATGCCATGCCAAAATCCATTCAAACGATCATTCATAACCGTGCACGTGGTTATGCCAGTCCTAAACAGTTCTACATCGATAAAGTCGCTGAAGGGGTTGCAACGATTGCAGCTGCGTTCTACCCAAAACCAGTGATTGTGCGTACTTCTGACTTCAAGTCTAACGAGTACAAAAAACTGGTCGGCGGCGACATTTACGAGCCGGATGAAGAAAACCCGATGATCGGTTTCCGTGGCGCTGCGCGCTACATGGCAGAAGACTTTAAAGAGTGCTTCGCCATGGAATGCCAGGCTATGAAAAAAGTCCGTGATGAAATGGGTTTGGAGAACGTTGAGTTAATGATCCCGTTCGTTCGTACCCTGGATGAAGCCAGAGCCGTGACGGAAATCATGGCTGCTAACGGCCTCAAACGTGGTGAAAATGGCCTGCGCCTGATCATGATGTGTGAGATTCCATCCAATGCCTTGCTGGCTGAGCAGTTCCTGGAGTACTTCGATGGTTTCTCAATTGGCTCCAATGACCTGACACAGCTGACATTGGGTATGGACCGCGATTCCGGTATTCTGGCAGATGGCTTTGATGAGCGTAATGATGCAGTTAAAGTCCTGCTCAAAATGGCAATCAGCACCTGTAACCGTTTAGGTAAATACGTGGGCATTTGTGGCCAGGGCCCTTCTGACCATGAAGACTTTGCTGAATGGCTGGTCGCTGAAGGCATACAGTCTGTCTCGCTGAACCCGGATACTGTGGTTGCCACCTGGCAGCGTCTGACTAAAAAGTAATTTTTAAGCTTTAAAGCTCTTAACTCAAGGCAATCGCATGAATCACCGTTCTGTGTTTATTATTTCTGATGGTACGGGGATTACTGCGGGTGCCTTGAGCAAGCTGCTGGAACATTTTCCGAATACAAAATTCACCACTACCCGCCTGCCTTTCACCGATAATGATGAAAAGGTACAGGCGGGTTTTGAGCATATCCAGAAAGTGGCAGACCAGGACGGCATCCGCCCGATTGTGATCATGTCGGTCGGTAACGGTGAGCATAGAAATCGACTCAAGCAAGCTAATGCCTATTTTATTGATCTGTTCCACCGCTTTATCTACCCCTTGGGCTCAGAGCTCAATCAGGAGCCTCTAACAGGCGCGAGCATTGCTTACAGCACCATGGGTAATAGTTACCATGAGCGCATGGAAGCCATTAACTTTACGCTGAACCATGATGATGGCATGACCAATACCGGCCTGGATGAAGCTGAAGTGATATTGATCGGCGTTTCGCGCTGTGGCAAGACACCTACCAGCATCTACCTGGCCATGCAGTTCGGCATCAAAGCGGCTAACTACCCATTGATTCCGGAAGATTTTGAGCGCGGCTCCTTTCCAGCTGCAGTGGAAAAAAATATAGACAAGATATTTGGACTGACCATCAAGCCGGAGCGCTTGCATTCAGTACGTAGTGAGCGTCGTCCTGACAGTTTTTACGCTTCGCTGGATAACTGCCGTAAAGAAATCGAACAGGCTGAGAACATGATGCGCCGCTATGGCATCACCTGGGCCGACTCTACCAGCCGCTCTATTGAAGAGCTGTCTGCTTTGATCCTGCAAAAAATACGCCAGCGCTAAGGCTGGCGGTTTTATTTTCTTATGCGTCTCTCCCGACGCAAGCTGGCAGCTTAGGCAGCCATCGCCATCGCAGGAGTTTTAACCTGTTGTTTGGTGTACGGTTGCTGTGATTTCAACATATCCCCACGCCAGAAGTAGTAAAACTCGCGCGCAACACTCAAAAAGGCATGTTGTGTGCCTAGCGCATTAAACAGTGGCAGATTTCTATCCACCGTTTGACGATAACTATGCGATTGCTTGTGTGGCACCTGACGCAGCGACACGAGCAGGCACTTCGCCATACGCATGCGTTCTTTAAATGCTGCAGCATCAAAACCTTTAGCCTCTGAAGCCGTCAGGAAAGCCTCGAGAACGCTTTTCTCAGTCGTGGACATCATGGTTTTGTCCAGGTCATACCAATGCTTGAATAGTTCATCCTGCGTGGTAGTTGCCATCGGCACATTCCCGTTAAATACCTTAGCCTGGCTCATAGCGGCAATGGCTTTGATATCACCCACCCAGAATGAGAAAAACTCGCGCACCACAGGCAACACCATCGGAATTTCAGCAGTATCAATACTTGCAATGAAGCGATCTACAGCCTGGCGGTATTCAGTGCCAGCACATGGGATACCTTTTAAGAACGCACTCAGGCGAATAATGGTGAATTCACGCTGGATCAACATGCGTTGACTGACGCCCTGACCGGTAAGCAGTTTAACGTAGGCCTTTTGTGCTTCTTCTTCTCTGGATATTTCCATGATGACTCCCATCTGCTTTTCTGATTGATACTGTCGTAACTACAGTTATTTATAAATGCATCATAAAACAGCGCTACGTATTTCAAATAGGCGATTAAATCAGGAAACTCCCCACAGATTGGCACTTAAATGCTGAAGGTTTACTTACTGGCCAAGGCCAGGTGGCGGCGTGCAATCAATAGCAATAGCGCACTGAGCAAGGTCATGCACAGCATGGTGGCGGCCAGTTTCAGCGGCGAATCCCAGATCAACGGCACAATCACGGCTGAGCTCAAGGTAGAACAGAACATCTGCATAAATGCCTGAGCGGAGGCAGCCGTGCCCCGCACTTTGGGGAAGCAATCCAGCGCGGCAATCGAAAGCACTGGCATCGCTGCAGCCATGCCTATGTTAAACAAGGCAATCGGAAGGATCGCCAGCCACCAGACATGATGTATATCGTGCGCGGCCCACAACTGCACAATGAGGTTTGCAACGGCAATCAGCACCATCCAGCTAAATGACCAGCGCAGTAAATTGCCGGCAGATATTTTTCCCGCCGAGTGGCGCGAAATCCAGGAACCCAGCATCATGCCGGTCACCGTGGGAATAAACAGGAAACCGAACTGCTGGCTGTTTAAATGCAGGTGCTCGACCAGAAATACCGGGCTGGCCAGCACGTAGATAAAAAACGCTGCAAAATTGAGGCCCAGGCAGGCAATCAGCACCATAAACATGCGATGCTTCAGCATGGTCACATAAGTGTTTTTAATCCCGATGAATGACAAAGGTACTCTTTTGTCTACAGTCATTGTCTCCGGTAAATAACGTGTGGACGCCCATAAGGCAATCGCGGCATATAACGCCAGGAAAATAAAAATGGCCTGCCAGTGAATGCCTAGTAACAGGCCACCTAATATCGGTGCTACCGCCGGCGCGATACCGAACAGCAATTGCACGGTAGCCATCACTCGCTGCGCCTGCGCGCCCGAGAACAGGTCACGGACCATGGCACGTGCCACCGTGTTACCAGCGCCGCCACTCGCCCCCTGCAAGGCGCGGAACAACCATAAAGTCTGCACATTTGGCGCGAATGCACAGCCCAGGCTGGCCAGTACGAATATCGCCAGCCCCCATTTGATGGTCCTGATACGGCCGATTGCATCCGAGATGGCGCCATGAAACAAGGTCATCAGCGCATACGGCAGCAGGTAAAACGTCAAACTCTGTTGTATGGCTAAGGGGTCAGCCTCTAGCGATGCAGCCATCACATGAAATGCAGGCAGGTAGGTATCAATGGCAAATGGCGCCAAGGCCGCTAATGCTGCAAGTACATAAACCAACAAAAAGGAATGCCGCACGGAGACTCTTTCTGAAAAAGCGATCCGGTAATAGATGCCGGAAACAGGGTATGAAACAAAAATTCAAAAAACAACAGGCGCAAATTGCGCCTGCTGATTATAAAGGATATGCATGATACGGTCAGGGCAAGGCATGAAATTGCTCAATTCTTTCCTTGTCACCTGCCACGTATTTTTTGGAGTTTTTGTCGGTGCGGAAAATAATCGGTTGCTCGCGCACTAACGGGTTTTGTGAGCTTAAGAGTGCCTCATCAATCAAATGGCGGTTGGGTGATTTGGTACATACCGGGTCGGCCATTTCGGCATCGCCGCTAAGTATATAAGACTGGCAACGGCAGCCGCCCAAGTCATTATCCTGCTCGTCGCAGCTACGGCAAGGCTCTTTCATCCAGTCCTTGCCACGATACTTGGTAAATGCTGGCGATTCTTTCCAGGCCCACTCCAGGCCATTCTCACGCACATTAGGGAAAGTCATCCCAGGCAATACGCGGGCAGAGTGACACGGCAATACATCGCCATTGGCAGTGACGATCATGAATACCTCACCCCAGCCATTCATGCATTTTTTCGGGCGGTCGGCAAAATAATCCGGCACCACAAAAAACACTTTCATTTTATTGCCAACCCGCTCCCTGAAGGCATTGGTGGCAGCTTCAGCGCGGTTCAGCTGTTCACGGGTCGGCATCAGCTGGTCGCGGTTAACCAGGCTCCAGCCGTAATACTGGGTATTCGCCAGTTCTACATAGTCAGCGCCCAGTGCTTCAGCCATGTCCAGGATCTTGCCTACCTGGTCGATGTTATAACGGTGTATCACCACATTCAGCACCATAGGATAGCCATGCGCTTTAATCATGGCGGCGACTTTTTTCTTCAGCTCGAAGGTACGCGTATCGGTAATAAAGTTGCTGATATCTTCAGTCACATCATGCATGGAGAGCTGGATATGATCCAGACCACCTTCTTTAAACGCCTGGATACGTTTTTCGGTCAGGCCGACGCCAGAGGTGATCAGGTTGCTGTAATAGCCCAGCTTGTACGCCTCAGCAACGATCTCTTCGATATCATCCCGCAATAACGGCTCACCCCCGGATATTCCTAACTGGATCGCCCCCATTTTGCGTGCATCACGCAGGGCGCTGATCCATTGCTCGGTCGTTAATTCGTTTTTGGTGTGCTTGTCATAATCGGTCGGGTTGTAGCAAAAAGCGCAGTGCAGCGGGCAACGGTAAGTCACTTCCGCCAACAACCATAGCGGTTGTTTCTGTGTCACATTTGCTGCCACGCCATTATTTAATTGTGCCATGATGCTCTCTCCTTGCGGATTAATTCACCTTGCGTAACCAGGCTTTACCAACCGCCAGGTCAAACATGCCGAGAATGTCGGCTTCAATACCCTCTGCGTCAGGAAAAGCAGTTTTCAACTCAGTGACGATATCGCCTACACTCGCCTTGCCATCAACCCGCTGTAAAATCTCGCCAGCCCCGCCATGCAATTTGACCATGCCTTCCGGAAACAGGATCACATAGCTCTGCTGCGCCTCTTCCCATTGAAAACGATGGTGAAAAGCGATTGCATAGATATCTGAATGTTGAATATTGTTTTCCATTATTAAACTTTCAAATCTTTCAATTATCGTTAATCTTGAATCTTAATGACCGGTTGACGCAAATAATCGCGGCCTTCGGTTTTGATCTCGGTAGAAGCCAGCATGATCGAATCTGCAATCACCCATAGTACATTGAGCTTGAATTGCAGGATATCCAGCGCTTTCAACTGCATTTCACGCGAGGTACTGAAATAATCCAGCGTGACACCCAAGCCTTGTTCCACATCACGGCGAGCTTCGGTCAGGCGCTTTTTAAAGTACATCAGGCCCTCCTCTTTCACCCATGGATACATACTGGGCCAGGAACTGATCCGTTGCTGGTGGATATGCGGCGCAAACAATTCGGTCAGGCTGGAACAAACACTTTCCTGCCATGAGCGCTGCTTGGCAAAGTTGATATAAGCATCCACCGCAAAACGCACACCAGGAGAAACCAGTTCCAGGCTGGTCACTTGCTCACGTGTCAAGCCTACGGCTTCACCTAATTTGATCCAGGCTTCAATGCCGCCTATCTGGTCATCCACGCCATCATGGTCGTTAATACGCACTATCCATTGCTTACGCACTTCCTTGTCCGGACAGTTGGATAAAATCGCCGCATCCTTCATCGGGATCGCAATCTGGTAATAAAAACGGTTAGCCACCCAGCATTGCAATTGTTCTTTGGTCAGCTTGCCTTCATACATCATCACATGGAATGGATGGTAAATATGATAGCCCTGCCCTTTTTCACGCAACCTGGCCTCGAACTCTTCACGCGTCCAGGGTAATTGTGCCTGTGTCACTGCGTTCATGTTGTTCTCCTAAAGAATGATATCCATACCGTCGTACGCCACTTCGATTTTATGATCGTCAAGTATCGCGCGCTCGGCGGAATCTTCCCTTAAAATCGGGTTGGTATTGTTGATATGAATCAGCACTTTACGTACAGGTTTATCCGTCCCGAACTTATCCAGTTCTTCTATCATACCGCCCGGGCCTGACTGTGGATTATGACCTATGCTACGCGCCGTTTTGGTCATCAATCCCATATCCAGCATTTCTGTATTGGTCCAGAAAGTGCCATCCACCATGATGCAATCCGCCTGGTTCATCAATGGTGGCAAGTGCGGTTCGATTTCACCCAAGCCAGGCGAGTACCAGCATTTTTTGCCGGTTGATATCTCTTCAATCAGTACGCCTATGGTGTCGCCAGGGTGCGGGTTATTGCGGTGCGGAGAGTATGGTGGCGCAGCGCTCTTGAGTGCTACTGCTGTAAAGCGCAGGTCAGGCACACCGGGAATTTCAAAGCTGTTGGCATGGCTCACATCATTGCCGTCAATGGCGATCTCGTGATGATTGACGCCGCAGTAATGACCAAGGATATTCAGGATCTGGTTACCGCTGGTGAGGTCTTCATACACCATTTTGGTACAGTAGATTTCACGTTTGACCTGGCCTTCCCGCAGCATAAACAGGCCGGTGGTATGGTCAATCTGTGCATCAATTAAAATAATTGCCTGAATACCGCTATCGCGGATGGAGCGCCCGGGTTGCAAAGGTGGGAATTCCTGGATTTGCTGCAGAATATCCGGCGAAGTATTAAATAAAACCCAATCAACGCCATTGCTTGAGACACAAATAGAAGACTGTGTGCGACGTGTGGCCTTGATCGTGCCTTTACGTAACCCATCACAGTTCTCACAATTACAGTTCCATTGCGGGAACCCCCCGCCAGCACCAGCACCCAACACGTGTATATACATAAATCGCTTCTTGTTTTAATGGTTATTGACCTTGCAGGTCATCATACAATAATTACCTGATCGCCGTTGAGAACTCTGCAGGTAACACTGGCGTGTTCAAATGCGCTTATTAGCTACACCGACACTCCTTTGGTATGACTGGCATCATACGCATGGGTTGCAAATACACCCTGCTACTGACAATGATTCCCTGCTCATGATTTTCATGAGCCCGGTTTACTGCCAGCTATACCGTCAGCTGTAAAAGAAAAAAACCGCACAAGCACCGTGCGGTTTTTATACTAGTCAACGGCTTGTTATTCCTGCTCGACCAGCTTCTCTCGGCGTGCTTTAACAGCCGCAGCTAATGCTTCCAGCACGACTACCGAGTCATCCCAGCCCAGGCAAGCATCCGTGATAGACTGCCCGTAATTAAGGGTACAGCCCGGGGTATGGTCCTGGCGGCCTTCATTCAGGTGTGATTCCAGCATCACGCCGATGATCCGGCTATCGCCATTGGCAATCTGACCGGAAACATCTGCAACCACCGCCATCTGATTTTTATACAGCTTCTGGCTATTACCATGACTGCAATCCACCATTAATACCGGCGCCAAACCTGCATCCGCCAACTGATTGCAGACGTCAGAGATACTTTGTGTATCATAGTTAGGCAATTTACCGCCACGTAAAATCACATGGCAATCTTCATTACCCTTGGTGGCAAAAATGCCAGACTCGCCTTCTTTTGTCACTGACAAGAAATGGTGAGGGCTGGCGGCCGTTTTAATCGCATCAATGGCCACCTTCGCGCCGCCATCAGTTCCATTCTTGAAACCGACCGGGCAGGATAATCCTGAAGCCAGTTCCCTGTGGATCTGTGATTCTGTCGTACGCGCACCGATAGCGCCCCAGCTGACAAGGTCAGCAGTGTATTGGGGTGATACCACATCAAGGAACTCGGTGGCTGCCGGCATACCGATCTCGTTCACTTCCAGCAGAAAGCGCCGCGCTTTTTCCAGGCCCGCATTAATGTCGTAAGTACCATCCAGGTGCGGGTCATTGATCAACCCTTTCCAGCCAACGGTGGTGCGCGGTTTTTCAAAATACACACGCATCACAATCAGCAATTCATTACCCAAACGGTTGCGCACTTCCAGCAAACGTTTTGCATACTCCATGCCAGCCTCTGTGTCATGGATAGAGCACGGGCCGACGATCACTACCAGGCGGTCATCGCCCTGATGCAGGATACGGTGAATCGCAGTGCGTGTTTTCAGGATATTCTGGGTGCTGACCGTGCTTTCCTGCAGGCGTGACAATAGCTCCGCCGGTTTGACCAGTGGTTTTATCTCAAGCACGCGAACGTCGTCGGTAGCTAGTTTTTCGTAAGCATTCATGACTTTAAAATTTGTTCCAGTACTTCCAGGAAACGTGCATTTTCACTAAATAAACCAATACTCACGCGCAGATAATCCGGCATTTCATAATTGGCTACCGGCCGCACAATCACGCCTTGCTTCAATAAAGCTTGATTCACGGCGCTCGCGTTGGTCACTTTAAAGCTGACAAAGTTGCCAAACGAGGGAATAAAGCTCAGGCCCAATCTGGTTAAGCCTTGCGTGAGTTGCGTCATGCCGGCCTGATTGGCAGCATAGCTGCGCGACACGAAATCCTCATCGTGCAACGACATCGTGGCAGCGACTTGCGCCAGACTATTGACATTAAAAGGCTGGCGTACACGATTCATTAAATCCGCCAATTCAGCATGCATCAAGCCAAAACCTACACGTAATCCTGCCAGGCCGTAAGCCTTGGAAAAAGTACGTGAAATAATCAGGTGATCAAACTCATTCAACCAAGTAATCGCTTCTGATTTATCAGCAGCTGACAGGTACTCATCATAGGCTTCATCCAGCACAACCACGATATGCCTGGGCACTTTTTGTAAAAAGTCTTTTAACTCGGCTTTGGCAATCAGCGTCCCGGTCGGGTTATTCGGGTTGGCCACAAAGATCAGTTTGGTTTTAGGCGTGATGGCTGTTAAAAAGCCAGCCAGGTCATGTGCAAACGCAATCGCTGGCACCACAACACCAGTCGCGCCAGCAGCCTGGGTGACCAATGGATAGACCGCAAATGCATGCTGCGAATAAATCACTTCGTCGCCAGCGGTTAAAAATGCACGCGCGGCCAACTCCAGAATGTCATTGGACCCATTACCAAACACAATCTGCTCAGGCTTCACCGCATACTTGTTGCTGACTGCGTCACGCAAGGCAAAACTGTTGCCATCCGGATAGCGCGCGATTTCGTAAATAGCTTCTTCCAGCGCCATTTGCGCTTTGGGGCTCATGCCTAACGGGTTCTCGTTAGAAGCCAGTTTAACGATATCTGCCTCGTTCAGGCCCATTTCACGTGCCAGTTCACTAATAGGCTTGCCACCTTGATAGGGCGCAATGGCGCGAATATTCGCAGGGGCTAATTGGGACAACTCAGACAGGCGTGACGCATCAGACATAGTTTGGCCAGTTAAATATTAAACAGTTAAATAATGGCGGTCGGGTAAGAACCAAACACTTTAAGGAAAGTCGAGCGATCAGCCAGTTCCTTCAGTGCAGCCTGCACATTAGGCGCTTGCTGGTGCCCTTCAATATCGACAAAGAAGACGTAGTTCCACAGGTTTTGACGTGAAGGCCGGGATTCCAGCTTGGTCATACTAACACCATGCCGTGACAGTGGCTCCAGCAGTTGCAATACCGCCCCAGGTTTATTGTGTGCACTCATGACCAGGGAAGTTTTATCCTGCCCTGATGGTGCAACCGTATGGCTACCCAGCACTAAAAAGCGTGTGGTGTTCTTGGGGTCATCCTCAATATTCTCGGCCAGGATATGCAGGTCGAATAATTCAGCGGCACGTTTGCTGGCAATCGCCGCGGCAAAAGTGCCCTGACTGGCGACCAGCTCATGAATCATCTGCGCAGCACGCGCGTTGCTGACCACCGCCTCGCGCTCAACGTTAGGCAGTATCTTGTTCAGCCATTCATGGCATTGCGACAGTGACTGCGCATGACCAAATACGTGCGAGATCTGTGTAATATCCTGTTGTGCAGACAACAAGCAGTGATGCACAGGCAAGGTCACTTCACCGACAACCTGCAAAGCACTCGCCAGCAATAAATCCAGCGTGATGCCAACAGCACCTTCGGTCGAATTTTCAACTGGCACAATGCCGTAGTCTGCCTGGCCTGCTTCTACCGTACGGAACACCTCATCTATGCTGGCACACACCACCGCCTGGCGGCCTTCGCCAAACTGCTTCAGCGCAGCTTCTTCACTATAAGTACCCAAAGGCCCTAGAAAAGCGATAGAGAGTTCTTTTTCCAGCGCGCGGCAGTTGGACATCACGGCACGGAAAATATGGCTCACCGCTTCAGGCGAGAGTGGGCCATCATTCTCGGCTTGCAGTCGCCGGATGATTTGGGCTTCACGTTCCGGGCGGTAGATAACACCATCATTTTTTAAATGACCGATTTCGCGTGCCAAATTGGCGCGCTCGTTCACCAATGCCAGTACCTGCGCATCGATGGCATCAATTTTATCTCTAAATTGTTTTAATAAATCAGACATTTAAAACTTATACTTAATGTTAATTAAGAATTATTCTTTTCGAATTCCTGCATAAAAGCCACTAATGCCTGTACGCCTTCAATCGGCATGGCATTATAAATACTCGCACGCATACCGCCGACTGAGCGATGGCCTTTCAACTGCAATAATCCACGTGCGCCAGCCTCTTTCAGGAAAGCATCATTCAGGCTCTCGTCACGTAAACGGAATGGAATATTCATGCGTGAACGGTTTGCAGGCTGGATAGGATTATAGTAAAACTCGGTTTGATCCACGTAGTCGTACAACAACTTCGCTTTGGCAATATTGATTTTCTCAATCGCCTCTACCCCGCCCTGTGCCAGCAGCCATTCGAATACCAGCCCGGCAATATAAATGCTGTAAGTAGGCGGTGTGTTGATCATGCTCTGGTTTTCCGCCTGCGTTTTCCAGTGGAATACAGCTGGCGTGAGCGGCGACGCCTGCTCCAGCAAATCTTCACGCACGATCACAAGGCACAAGCCGGCAGGGCCGATATTTTTTTGTGCACCGCCATAAATCACGCCATATTTAGATACATCTATCGGGCGTGAAAGAATGTGCGAGGACATGTCGGCGACGATAGGCACACCGTGCGTCTCAGGCACATCGAGAAACTCGACACCGTTAATGGTTTCATTGGTGCAATAGTGCACATACGCGGCATCACGATTTAACTGCCAGTCAGAAAATGCGGGCACATGCGTGAAATTATCCGCTTCAGCTGAGGCAGCGATATTAATCTGGCCATAGGCTTTTGCATCTTTCACGCTGCGTTTGCTCCAGGAACCGGTGACTACGTAGTCTGCCGATTTGCCATTGAGCAAGTTCATAGGGATGATGGCATTTTCCGCAATCGCCCCCCCCTGCAAAAACAGCACTTTATAATTGGCCGGAATCGCCAGCAGCTGGCGCAAATCCGCTTCCGCCTTTTCCAGGATACTGGTGAACTCTTTGCCACGGTGTGACATTTCCATCACACTCATGCCGCTGCCATGCCAATCAAGCATCTCAGCTTGCGCGCGCTCCAGCACGGGTTTTGGCAAGACTGCCGGGCCTGCAGAAAAATTAAAAATCTTTGTCATAGTTCTGGTTACTCTTGGTTCTTTTACTCTTGGTTTTCGTCTTCTTCGCCTTCAACTTCATCGGTTTCTACGATTTTTTCCAAACCGGAAAGTTTTTCACCTTCACCGAGGTTGATCAGTGTCACGCCTTGAGCGGCACGACCCATATCGCGGATTTCCTTGACGCGGGTACGGATCAATACGCCACCGGTTGTGATCAGCATGATTTCATCATCAGCGGTCACCAGTCTGGCGGCAACAGCCAGGCCATTACGTTCGCTGATAGCAATGGCTTTCACACCCTGTGTGCCGCGACCGGAGTGACGGAATTCTGACAACACAGTACGCTTACCGTAACCGTTTTCAGTTGCCACTAGGACAGATTGCTGGTCATTCTCGGCAATCAGCAAGGAAAGTACACGCTGTTTAGAGGCCAGTTTCATGCCGCGCACGCCACGGGTTGCACGCCCCATAGGACGCACATCATCCTCGGTAAACCATACGGCTTTACCGCCATTGGAGACCAGCACAATGTCATTCTTGCCGTTGGTCACTTCGGCACCAATCAGGTAATCATTGTCATCGAGGTTAATCGCGATAATGCCGGATTTACGTGGGTTGGAGAATTCAGTCAACGCGGTTTTCTTCACCGTACCCATGGAAGTTGCCATGAATACATAATGGTTCTCGTCAAACTCTTTCACCGGCAGGATGGCATTGATCTTCTCGCCCTCTTCCAGAGGGAACAGGTTCACAATCGGTTTGCCACGGCTGACACGACTACCTTGCGGTACTTCATACACCTTGAGCCAGTAGACACGGCCACGGCTGCTGAAGCACAGAATATAGTCATGCGTATTCGCCACAAACATCTTGTCGATAAAGTCATCTTCTTTGGTCGCTGCCGCCTGTTTGCCACGTCCGCCACGGCGCTGGGCACGGTATTCGTCCAGAGGCTGCGATTTCACGTAGCCGGTATGTGACAAGGTCACCACTACATCTTGCGGCGTGATCAGGTCTTCAAGTGACAGGTCCTGCGTATTGTGTTCGATCTCGGAACGGCGTTTGTCGCCAAACTGTTTCTGGATTTCGTTGAGTTCTTCGACAATAATCGCGGTGACACGCTCAGGCTTGGCCAGAATATCCAGCAAATCGGCAATGATATCCATCACCTCTTTATATTCTGTGACAATCTTGTCCTGTTCCAGGCCGGTCAGGCGTTGCAGACGCATCTGCAGGATTTCCTGCGCCTGCACATCTGACAAGCGGTAGCCGTTTGGCGTCAAGCCAAAGTCTACGGATAAGCCTTCCGGCCGTGATGCTTCCATGGCTGCGCGCTGGAGCATTTCTTCCACCACGGTGGAATGCCAGTCACGTGCCATCAATTCTTTTTTCGCTTCTGGGGGCGTTGGTGCGGCTTTAATGATGGCAATCATCTCATCCACATTCGCCAATGCAACGGCCAGGCCTTCCAGCACATGGCCGCGGTCACGCGCCTTACGCAGTTCAAACACGGTACGGCGTGTCACCACTTCGCGGCGATGACGCAGGAAAGCTTCCAGCATCTGCTTCAGGTTGAGCAAGCGTGGCTGGCCATCCATCAGGGCAACCATGTTCATACCAAAAGTATCTTGCAGCTGGGTCTGCTTATAGAGGTTATTCAGGATAACTTCAGGCACTTCGCCACGTTTCAGCTCAATCACCACACGCATGCCGGATTTATCCGACTCGTCGCGCAGATCAGAAATACCTTCTATCTTCTTCTCGTTAACCAGCTCGGCGATTTTCTCGATCAGGGTCTTCTTGTTGACCTGATATGGCAGCTCATCAATAATGATGGACTGGCGTCCGCCTTTATCCAGGTCTTCAAAGTGGGTGCGGCCACGCATCACGACACGGCCACGGCCAGTTCGGTAGCCTTCTTTGACGCCCACGGTGCCGTAAATAATGCCTGCCGTTGGAAAATCTGGCGCAGGGATATATTCAATCAGTTCATCAATGGTAATTTCCGGATTTTTCAGCAGCGCAAAACAGCCGTTCAGCACCTCATTGATATTGTGCGGAGGAATGTTGGTCGCCATACCCACTGCAATCCCCGAACTGCCGTTGATCAGCAGGTTAGGGATACGCGTTGGCATGATCAGCGGCTCTTGCTCACTTCCGTCGTAGTTAGGGCCAAAATCGACGGTTTCTTTCTCAATATCAGCCAGCAGCTCGTGCGCTATCTTGGACATACGGATTTCCGTATACCGCATCGCCGCCGCGTTATCACCATCCACAGAACCAAAGTTACCCTGACCATCGACCAGCATGTAACGCAAAGAGAAATGCTGCGCCATACGAACAATGGTGTCATATACCGCAGTATCACCGTGCGGGTGGTACTTACCGATGACGTCACCGACAATACGGGCAGACTTTTTGTATGGCTTGTTATAGTCATTGGACAGCTCGTGCATGGCGAACAATACACGTCTGTGTACTGGTTTCAGGCCATCACGCACATCTGGTAAAGCACGACCAACAATCACGCTCATGGCGTAATCAAGATAACTGCGGCGCATCTCGTCTTCGAGACTGATAGGCAGGGTTTCTTTAGCAAACTGATCG
>DATHWT010000147.1:0-5261 GCA_035460345.1 Methylophilus sp.
GGATGCACAAGGGCAGGGTCAGTTCTTTGACCTGGAATGGGATTTTGCGATTCCATTGCCGGTGTCATTCGTGGCATTGCGTGGCTTGTTCCTGACACTGCATCGTATCCGTGGTTGCGCCAAGCCGCATGCAAGCACGCCTTCTAATATTGGCGGATTGTCACTCGCTGTGCTGGAGTCATTGGGGTATACCTTTAAGGATCATGAGTTGCAGGCCTTTATCAGTGTGTTTAATCGCTTGCAGAACCTGATTCAGGGGTTGCCGGAGCAGCATGTGAATGGCTTGACTGCCGAGTTCTCGCGTGCGGGATTACCCGTACGTCAGCTATTCACTTAATGCGTCACTCGCAAACCTGAAAAAAAATGAGGAGCGAAAGCTCCTCATTTTTTTAGTGTTAGCAAACAATATTCAACCGCGCATACCAGCACAGCAGGCAAGGCCACTACTTATCGCAGGGTAAAGCCAGCTTGCATCCTATTTGTCTTTTGCTATTTTTAACCCAGCTTCTATTTCTGCTCTTCGTCCTGCATCAGCATCTTCACGACCGGCTCTAGGTGGCGCAGCCAGCGCTTTTTCATAGTATGGAATCGCTTGCTTGTACTCGCCTTGTTCACTTAAAAAGTCGGCATAGAAGTAATTAGGGTCGATGCCGTTAGGATTGGCTTGTAGTGCTTTCTCAAGATAAGCTTTGGCCTTTTTCTTGTCGCCAAAGCCAATCGGCCAGCCTGGCACTTTGTAATAGAGTGATCCAAGGCTTGTATAGGCAGAGCCTTGCAAAGCATTAGGATTCGATTTTTCTGCGGCTAACAGCAAGTCACGTGCTTTCTCGGCCAATTTAAGGGCCCCTAGGCCGCCTTTGGCTTTTGCATAGCCAGCATTCGCAATACCTTCCCATATCAATGCCTCCGGCGCATTGCCATGTTTTTCAGACAGTTGATGTGCTTGTTCAGTGAGGTTTTTAAACGCAGGTTCTTGTGCATCTTTAGCGGTACTGTAGTTGGCTTTGGCCCATTCATGTTGCAGGCTGGCAATCCCGCTATCCAGTTTTTCATCCGCCATCAATACATTAGAAAATACACTCAATAATAAAATTGAAATGCCAATCCGGTAGTTTTTCATGCTGAGTCCTTTTAATTTACAAAAATGCGCGGGCAATGTGCGTGTCTTTTTTAAGACCATTGCTGACGAGTGCCGGGCAGAGGCCATTCAGCCAGGCGAAAAATGATTGCGGCTGGCCAATGAATACCTCTTGCTGATCTTTTTCTAACGCTTTGATAATACGGCTTGCCACCAGCTCAGGAGCATCCATCTCACTGCCTGTCTTTTCCCACATGGCGACTGTGCTGGCATCGTTCATCGTGGTCTTGATACCACGTGGTGCGACATAGGTAACTCCGATGTTGTAACCTAATAATTCACGACGCAGAGATTGTGAGAAACCATGGATGGCAAACTTGCTGGCACAGTAAGTTGAAAAATAGGGGAAACCTAAAGAGCCAAATATTGAACCTATGAATACAACATGGCCTGTATTTTTCAGCATAAAGTCCGGGATAATCTGGCGTGTGAGCTGGATGGGAACGGTCACATTCGTCTCTATCATTTGCGAGATACGCTCATGGTCCTGGTCTTCAAATCTAATAAAATCAGATACGCCGGCGTTGTTAATCAAAATATCGATGCCGCCCATGTGTCGTTGTGCATTTTTGGTGACATAGGCAGCAGCATCTGCTTCACTCAAATCTGCGGCAATGGTATAAGCACTAACCCCTGTTTTTTGCAGGGAAGCTTTAAGGTTTTCCAATTTTGCCTCATCGCGGCCGACCAGGCTGAGTACAGCACCTTTGTTAGCGAGTGCAATGGCCAGCGCGTTTCCCAGGCCACCGGTGGCGCCTGTCAGCAGGATTCTTTTGTCTTTCAGGTTCATCTCAAGCGCTTCCTATGAATTGCTCACCCAGCTCACGAAAAATATCGGCATAGAGTTTGTAAAATACCCTTGCCGAATGAATCAGTAATTGCTGGTCTGCCGTGTCGGCAATTTGATTGACAATATCTTCATAAAATTTGGTGTGCTCAATATCCAGCGCCCCATGGGAAGAAAGATAGCTGAAGCAGTTAGCCGGGAGGCTAAGGCTTGTGGAAATGGCTTTTGCAGCGCGACTTGCCACCGCTGTGCTGGTGCCTTCCAGCACCAGTACCATGCCAAAAAAACCAACTGGATTGACGCGATGAATGAGGTCATAAGCGTACGAAACCATTAACTCTGTGGCTAATGCGGGCTTGCCATCGCGGACCAGTTCTTTATCAAAGCCACAGGCTTGAATATCATTCAGTATCCATTCCTGGTGGCCCATTTCCTCTTCTATGTATTCACCGATGGCCGTTCTGAGCCATTCATATTGTTCCGGTAGCCGGCCGCCTGTCGTCATCAACAGTGGCACGGTATGTTTCACATGGTGATAAGCCTGAGTGAGGAACGCGACATAGGTGTCCAGGCTCAATTCTCCTGCAGCGCCACGTACGATCAGGGGCACACTGAGCAGCGCGTTCCGGTCTGGCTCGGTGGCTTGCAAAAGCTGTTGGTAAAATGTCATGCTGATTCCTTGTACAGATGATTGATTGCTTCCTGGTATGCCTGATAGATTGCCTGGCGTTTCAGTCGTCCATTGGCCGTGAGTTGGTGGTTGGCATGACTAAATGGCTGCACAGTGATCCATTTGGTGATACGCGCATAATCTGGCAACTGCTGGTTGATTTCAGCAATGGATTGATTGATGAGTGGATCAGACGCAGGGGAGTTTGTGACGATCAGCGCAATATTCCACGGTTTGGCTTCACCAAATACACAAGCCTGTGCGATGTGGCGAGAATCCAGCAATGCACATTCAACCCACTCCGGCGAAACGTTGCGGCCAAACGAAGTAATGAACACATTCTTTTTACGTCCTTGAATGTGTAGAAATCCTTGCGCATCCAAGGCGCCAATATCGCCGGTGGCAAACCATTCCTGATCTATGGCCGCAGGCATCCCTGTATACCCGAGGAAATGCTGGCCTTTGACTAAAATCTCTCCGTCATCAGCCAGCTTGATATCTACATGCTGGAGGGGTTTGCCGACACTACCGACCTGATTGGCCTGCACTGTATTTAATGCGACCACTGAGGCGCATTCAGACAGCCCATAGCCCTGATATACCGGCAGACCCAAATGTGCTGCACGATCCAGCAACGAGCTTGTCACTGCGGCACCACCCACAGCCAGAAAGCGTAAAACGGGTAAAGATGCCGCACCTGCTTCAAGAGTATGTACAAGGGCGTTGAGCAATTCGGGGATGAAAATGGCAGTATTAGCCTGTGTATCAGTAAGCGTACGATGTAATTGCTGGATATTTAACTGGCTTCCAGTTAACCCCGTTTTTTCGCCTGGCAGCAAGCAGACCGTAGCGCCTGCAATCAACGCCGCATAAACCCCGGCTACATTTTCCAATAGCGTTGAGAGCGGAAGCACACACAAGTGTTTTGCATCACCAGTAATGCCGCTAGCATCAACCACAGACGCCGCTACGCTCAGCATGTTTTCTGTACTCAGGCAGACACCTTTTGGATTACCCGTGGTGCCTGACGTATAAGTTATTTTGGCAGTCCCTTTTGGCAGCGCCTGTTCAGGCACGCGCAGATCCAGCTGCATGAGTCGTTTACCAGCAACGATAATGGTGGTTTTCCGGGTAATCCTGTCATTGAAAATCTGGCAGAAGCGCTCTGGCTCGTCAGTAATCAGGGTGCCAGCACCTGCATCCAGCACCGCATGCAGAATTTGAGCATTGGTAAAAAAGAATGGAAGCGGTACAGATGGAATTTCTGAACCTAAGGCAGTCAGATCCAATAACACCCAGGCAGGATGATTAGCAATCGCCACCGCGATTGGCTGGTGATGGTTTTCCAGCACCAGCTCCTGCCTTAGCTGGTCAATCTCTTGCTGCAATTGTGCATAGGACATGCTGACGTATTGCCCTTGCATGGCGACTGCATTCGGGGTGAGTAATATATGCCGGGCAAGTAATTGCTCGAAAACGGCATATTGCATGTTATTTACCCGCCATTCTGGACACCGCCACGATCTGCGGTGAGTGGTCGTAATAGCTTCCCCAATGGGCAAGCTCATCCTCAGGCAGGCGGTTAGGGTCTACCGCATGAATGGGCGTGACATCCACGCCGCCTTTGATCAAGCCATTATGCAATGTGTGATGCGCTGTTGCAACGCACCATTGCACGTTGGCGGCCAGACTATGCTGTATCACATGAGCCATCAGAATGCCCGAATTGCGAGGATTGGCCACCGCCAGGTTACCAATTTCCGTAATGTCTGCTCTAGCGATGGTTTTATTAAAACTTCTCGAAATGATTTTTTCGATCGGTTCATCCAGGTACTGTTCCAGGAACAAAGTGGCGTCGCCGGCTTCACGCATGCCAAATGCGGCCATGAGGGTATGCTCTTCATCCCGCAAAGCAATCAGCCTAGGCATGAAGTTCTTAACGGTAGCCCGATAAAATCGATAAAAAACTTCAGCAATAAAAGCTTCAACTTCTCCCCGTTCTGCATGCGTGACAGGCACTTCATGCGCTTTAATTTGTTGCAGGGTATATCTTTTCGGCATTGCAAACGCGCGCAGTTCGTATGCCTTTTCGGCAAAGAAGGCTGGCGGGTTCAGGGAAATCGCTTCGTTTAACATATCCACTTTCATAGGGAAGATACGCTAATAGAGCAAGTGATATGCCATCTATTAAGTTCATTAATAATCAATGACTTAATTAATTAAAACCGAATAACATGTGCAAAAAATGCATAGATGTTGATGGATTAAAATAAAAAGCATGCAAAATTTGCAGACCGCTAAATAATCCCGGGCAAATGCAGCAGCAGGCTATCACGCGTGACGCTACTTTTTCTGTGATGAAAACAAAAAATCCGGTGATTGCACACCGGATTTTTTACAAACCTCTGTTGGAAGAAACTCAGGTTTGATCAGACTAAAACATGGTTTCCATGCATTTGCGGATATGCGGAATAGACGCCGCCGAATTAGGCGCATGCTTGCTCAGTTTCACCAGTGTTTGCAGGGCTTTATCCGCTTTCTCCTGCAAACAATACACTTCCGTCAAATTACTCAATGGAATCGCCGGGTTTTCCTGCGCAAAATGCACCGCTTTTTCCAGCAGCATTTCAGCATCTTCAAACTGCCCCTGGCCTACCAGGAAAGTG
>DATHWT010000148.1:0-12755 GCA_035460345.1 Methylophilus sp.
GTTTGCGGAAACGATCATCGATTCCTTGTAGCTGAGCAGTTGCGCCTGATCAACCTGAGTCCAGAAGCGATTTTACTTGAACCTGTAGCCCGCAACACGGCGCCAGCCATAGCGGCAGCGGCAATTGCCCTGCAAGAAAAAGATGTGCTGATGCTGGTACTTCCTGCTGATCATGTCATCACCGATGTAGCCGCTTTTGAAGCCGCCGTACGCCAGGCCAGTGTGGCAGCTGAGCAGGGGAAACTGGTGACATTCGGCATTGAACCAACACATCCGGAGACTGGCTACGGTTATATCCAGTCCGACAATGCATCCAAGTTCGCCGACAATTGTTATGAAGTAGCTCGTTTTGTAGAAAAGCCAAATGCCGAAACAGCGCAAGAGTACATGGATGCCGGTAATTTTTACTGGAATAGCGGCATGTTCTTGTTTAAACCAGCCGTGTTTCTATCAGAGTTACAGCAGTATGCACCTGCAATAGTTGATGCAGTCTCCAAAGCTGTCGCGCAAAATTATAAAGATCTGGATTTTGTGCGTTTGCATGAGGCTTCTTTTGCCGAGTCACCTTCGGATTCGATTGACTATGCGGTGATGGAAAAAACAAAACTTGCGGCAGTTGTGCCTGCGAGTATGGGCTGGAATGATGTAGGTTCTTGGACGGCGCTCAAAGAAGTACAAACGCAGGACGCCAATGGCAATGCGGTACGTGGGGATGTATATCTTAAAGATGTAAATAATACCCTTGTGCGGGCTGAAAGCCGTTTTGTGGCTGCCGTGGGCGTGAAAGACTTGCTGATCGTTGAAACCAGTGATGCGGTGCTGGTAGCACATAGGGATTGCGCTCAGGATGTAAAAAATATTGTTGATCACTTAAAGGCCAGCGGCCGCTCTGAGCACAAAATGCATCCACGTGTCTATCGTCCATGGGGCTGGTATGAAGGCATTGATATCGGCGAGCGTTTCCAGGTGAAACGTATCATGGTGAAACCTGGCGAGCGACTTTCTCTACAGATGCATCATCACCGCGCCGAGCACTGGGTGGTCGTGAGTGGCTCTGCGATGATCACTATTGATGATGTGACCAAGTTGTACACTGAAAACGAATCTACTTATATCCCAATCGGTTCGACGCACCGGTTGGAAAACCCTGGCAAACTGCCTTTGCATTTGATTGAAGTGCAGTCAGGCAGCTATTTGGGTGAAGATGATATCGTCCGTTACGAAGATACCTATGGCCGCAGTTAAGATGTCAGATATGCCGGTATTGCAAAATGTGATGCAGCAGAGTGGGGTGGCATTTGGCACTAGTGGTGCTCGTGGCCTGGTGGCTGCGATGACGGATGAAGTCTGTGCCGCATACACACAGGCTTTTGTAAAAACAGTACAGGGTTCGTTTGCATTCAAGCAGGTAGCCATTGCTGTAGATTTACGGCCAAGCAGCCCTCGCATTGCGGAAGCTTGCGCAAAAATGCTGCGTCAGCTTGGGCTAGACATCATTTTTTGTGGTGCGATTCCCACGCCGGCACTGGCTTTGTTTGCTCAAACACGCAGTATTCCGGGCATCATGGTCACGGGAAGTCATATCCCTTTTGACCGCAACGGCCTCAAGTTTTATCGTCCAGATGGTGAAATCACTAAGTCTGATGAATCCTTGATGTTGACCAGTGAATTGCAGACGCTATCCGAAACTGGTTCCAGTTTGCCTGAAGAAAATCCCCAAGCTAAAGCCGAATATATCGAGCGGTACAAAGATTTATTAGGTGATCAGGCACTGACAGGATTAAAGCTGGCGATCTACCAGCACTCCAGCGTGGCACGGGATGTATTGCATAGCCTGTTGAGTGATTTAGGCGCCGAAGTTGTTTGCCTGGAACGATCGGACATTTTTGTGCCGATTGATACTGAAGCCGTATCGCCAGAAGATATGCAGCGCGGCCTGGACTGGGCAGCGCAATATCAGGTAGATGCCATTATCTCTACCGATGGTGATGGCGACCGGCCGTTAATCAGCGATGAACAAGGCAACTGGTTGCGTGGCGATATCGTGGGTTTATTAACAGCGCAAGCGCTGCAGATTACCCATTTAGCGGTGCCGGTGAGCTGTAATACCGCGATTGAAGCCAGTGGCTTTTTCCAGAAAGTCGCTCGTACCCGCATTGGTTCACCATTTGTGATTGCAGGTATGCAAGTATTGCAAGAAGAGGGCGCTACCAGTGTGGCAGGGTTTGAGGCCAATGGTGGATTTTTGTTAGGCAGCCATATATCTCACTCACCATCACTGCAACCACTACCAACACGCGATGCGGTATTGCCTGTAGTGACCTTGCTTGCGCAGGTAAAAGCACAAGGAAAGCCACTGTCACAATTGGTGGCTGCCTTGCCTCAGCGTTTTACAGCCAGTGACCGTTTGCAAAATTTTCCAACAGAAAAGAGTAAGGCACTGCTGTCTGGCTGGACTAACAATCCTGCGGATATGGTGAAGTCCCTGAAACTTGAACAGCAGGTATTGCAAACAGATATTACTGATGGCTTAAGGGCGACTTTGCACTCTGGCAGCGTAGTGCATTTACGGCCATCCGGCAATGCGCCTGAGTTCAGGTGTTATGTTGAAGAAACCAGTCAATTGGCGGCGCAATCATTGCTGAGCAGAGTCATGGTTCAACTTAAACAGTTTGCATAATCCACACTTTCAAATTTGATCAGTTTGACGGTTAATATTCATACTAAAATTGTCGTCATCGCAAAAACGTTCTAATATGCCTTTTTGGTATCTGAACACTTAAAAAAGGTTATTGATTACATGATTTTTGTCACTGGCGGAGCCGGGTTTATCGGCAGCAATTTCGTATTGGATTGGCTGGAGCAATCAGATGAACCTGTGGTGAATCTGGATAAGCTGACTTATGCGGGTAATCTGGATAACCTGACATCGCTCACCAATAATCCACACCATATTTTTGTTAAAGGCGATATTGGCGATTTTGAATTAGTCAGACGATTACTGACTGAATATCAACCAAGAGCGATATTGAATTTTGCTGCTGAGTCACATGTAGATCGTTCTATCCATGGACCGGAAGACTTCATTCAAACCAATGTGGTCGGTACTTTCCATTTGCTGGAAGCGGTACGCGCTTACTGGGCTGGCTTGGAAGGCGATCTAAAAGCTGACTTCAGGTTTTTGCATGTCTCCACTGATGAAGTGTATGGATCATTAGAAAAGAGTGACCCGCCTTTTAACGAAAAGAACCGTTACGAGCCTAATAGCCCATACTCCGCTTCTAAAGCGGCTTCTGACCATCTGGTACGTGCTTATCATCACACCTATGGCCTGCCGGTTCTGACAACTAATTGCTCAAATAATTATGGGCCGTATCATTTCCCCGAAAAACTGATCCCATTGGTGATTCACAATGCGTTGAACGGTAAGCCATTGCCGATTTATGGGGATGGTCAGCAAATTCGTGATTGGTTATATGTGAAAGACCACTGTACTGCTATCCGCAGGGTGTTGTCTGCCGGGCAGTTGGGTGAGACTTATAATGTGGGCGGCTGGAACGAGAAACCTAATATTGAGGTGGTGAATACCATTTGTACGATATTGGATGAGCTGAAGCCACGTGCCGATGGCCTGTCTTTTAACACGCAGATTACCTATGTCAAAGACCGCCCCGGCCATGACAGGCGTTATGCGATTGATGCGACCCGGCTGGAAAAAGAGCTGGGTTGGAAGCCGGCTGAAACCTTTGAAACCGGCATCCGTAAAACGGTGCAGTGGTATCTGGACAACCCATCCTGGGTGGAAAATATTACCAGCGGCCAATACCGGTTATGGGTAGAAAAGCAGTATCAATGAAGCTATTACTGACGGGTTGTAATGGCCAGGTAGGTTTTGAACTGCAACGCAGTCTGGCACCGCTGGCTGAGGTCATCGCAGTTGACAGGTCTGGCTGTGATTTAGCCAATGAATCCGCATTGCGCGCTCTGATACGAGAAATCAAACCAGATGGCATCATTAACGCCGCTGCTTATACAGCGGTGGATAAAGCTGAATCAGACATCGCTTTGGCAAAGAAAATCAATGTCGATGCGCCGCGCATCATCGGCGAAGAGGCTTCTAGAGCTGGTGCATTCGTATTTCATTACTCCACTGATTATGTATTTGAAGGTGTGGGTGAGCAATTCTACAAAGAGACGGATGAAACAAATCCGCAAAATATTTATGGTCAGACGAAAAGGGATGGCGAACAAGCGCTATTGACCGCTTGTGCTCAAAGTTTGATTATGAGAACAAGTTGGGTCGTTGGCGCACATGGCGGTAATTTTGCAAAGACCATGTTAAAGCTGGCCAGTGAGCGTAATGGGCTGAGCGTGGTTGCTGATCAGTTTGGCGCACCGACCTCAGCGGCGCTGCTGGCGGATGTGACTGCACAATTGGTCGGTCGTATCAAATATTCGGGCGGTAAAACATTCCCCTATGGTTTGTATCATGTAGCCGCTGCTGGTGTGACTAACTGGCACGAATATGCCCGGTTTGTCATTACCGAGGCGGTCAATGCAGGCAAACAAGTCAAAGTATTACCTCAGATGTTAAAAGCGATCTCAACGGCGGAGTATCCTGTTCCTGCCAAAAGGCCAGGCAATTCCCGTCTTGATACTACACATTTCCAAGATACGTTTGACTTGCGTCTTCCAGATTGGAAGCAGGGCGTCAAACATGTTTTACAACAAATATTTTAAGGTCACCTTATGACTCTCAAAAGAAAAGGGATTATTTTGGCAGGCGGGTCGGGTACTCGTTTGTATCCGGCCACGCAGGCAGTTTCCAAGCAGCTTATTCCAGTGTATGACAAACCGATGGTGTACTATCCCTTGACTACCCTGATGCTGTCAGGAATCCAGGATATTTTACTTATCTCAACGCCCCAGGATACGCCCCGTTTTGAACAGCTTCTGGGCGATGGTTCTCAATGGGGTATTAACATCCAGTATGCGGTACAGCCCTCACCAGATGGGCTGGCCCAAGCATTTATTATTGGCAAATCATTTGTGGATAACTCTCCAAGCGCACTTGTACTTGGTGACAATATTTTCTATGGACATGACCTTGCTAATGGATTGCAACAGGCTTATAGCACCACTAGCGGGGCAACCGTATTTGCATACCCCGTAAATGACCCTGAACGTTATGGCGTGGTGGAGTTTGATCATGAGGGTAAGGCGATTAGCCTGGAAGAAAAGCCTACCCAACCCAAATCACGCTACGCTGTTACCGGTTTATATTTCTATGATAATCAAGTATGCGATATCGCTGCAAACTTAAAGCCTTCTCCCAGAGGCGAGCTGGAAATAACGGATGTCAACAAGCAATACCTCGTTCAACAGCAATTGAATGTAGAAGTCATGGGACGTGGACATGCTTGGCTGGATACAGGTACACATGAGTCACTGCTTGAGGCTTCGCTATTCATTCAAACCATTGAAAACCGCCAGGGTTTAAAAATTGCCTGCCCTGAAGAAATCGCTTATCGCATGGGCTACATCAATGCAGAAGCGCTTTTAAAGCAGGCTGAAATTTACAAGAAGAATGGGTACGGTCAATATTTAATGCAAATCCTGAACGAGAAGGTATTTTAGTGATTGCTCATCAAACAACGATTCCTGATATTTTGGTTTTCGAGCCTAAGGTATTTGGGGACGATAGAGGTTTTTTCTTTGAAAGCTTTAATGAAAATGTATTTGCTGAAGCTACCGGACTACGCCCAAAATTTGTGCAGGACAACCACTCAAAATCGGCAAAAAATGTATTGAGAGGTTTGCATTACCAGATACAACAACCACAAGGCAAGTTGGTGCGTGTTACGCAAGGTGCTGTATTTGATGTTGCTGTAGATCTGCGTTCAAATTCATCAACCTTTGGCCTATGGGTTGGTGAAATATTAAGTGATGAAAATAAAAAAATGCTATGGGTGCCAGAAGGATTTGCACATGGATTTTTAGTGCTGTCTGACACTGCTGAGTTTTTATACAAGACCACAGACTTTTATGCTCCACAGCATGAGAGATGTATTTCCTGGAATGATCCTACCTTAAATATTGATTGGCCTGTCCAAGGTCTACCTGCAATTTCCTCAAAAGATGCGGCTGGAATAAGTTTTCTGGAAGCAGAGAAGTTCTAGCATATTCATCGTCTGATATAGCTTTAATAAAAGCTACTTAAATCATACTTTTTGCGTTTGACAAACGCTTCTAGAAGTTGTAATAAAAAATTCACATAAGCCCCTTTTTTTTGTGTAAAATGCAAAGCGTAAAATTGCACGAAAGTGGTGCATAAGCACCAGCTAAAGTTTCAAGTGCAGCAAAAAATTGATTTATATGCTTTAATCAACCCTCCAAAACTATAAATTTTTAATAAAATCAATTGGTTATAGGGATTGATGAATCTGGAATGCTTTTTGCATTAATTAATAAGAAATAAAGTAATTAAAGCGACAGTAAATGGACAAATAGCCCGAACGGGTAATGTCGCTGTAAAAGAATTTAAGTTATCGTACTTAAAAAAGAGGAAAGCCTAAAGTAATCGCTTTTTTAAAAGTGAATTGTTGCATTAAGACTACTTTCTTCAAAGTGCCTTACAAGCGACAAGTCTTTAAATTTCCCATTTATTAGGATGTCTCGGCTTTCCATGTAGTGCAATTAGTTATTAAGTTTAAGCTTTGTGTACTGTGAGCTTGCTTGGGTTAGTTATGTACTATGTTTTATGTTTTCATTTTGTTTTAAAAATGTCGTTTATTATTTCTTTTATTAACTTACTTAAGGATATATATGTTAAATATAAAAAAATCTTTAGCAGTAATGGCAATCGGGTCTGCAATGCTGCTGCCTATGACCTCTTCTGCTACAGTCACTAATTTTGGTGATATCACTAATTCTACTAGCACAACCGGCTATTTCAGCACTGTTGTTTTTGGCGGTCTGGTTTTAGATGGTGGTGACACTTTTAATTTCAGTCTGAATGCAGCTGACAAGTCAAATATTTCTATTGATCTTACCCAATTGTTTGGTCTCAACATTGGTAACACTTATTTCAGCCTGAAACAAGGTGCTACCGAGATCAGCCAGATTTCACTTGATCCACTGATTATTTTGAAAACAGAAAGTTACTCTTTTAACAGCTTGGTTAATGGTAACTATTCCTTGACATTGGTTCCTTCAAATATCCTTGCTTTGAATATTGGCGGTACAGTAAGTATTACAGCTATTCCAGTTCCAGAACCAGAAACTAATGCTTTGATGTTCCTGGGCTTGGGCATTATCGGTATGATCGCTCGCAGAAAATTCGTTTAAGTTTTTTCTAGCAATTAAAAAAGCCGGCTGCATTGCAACCGGCTTTTTTTTGTCTGGTATTTTAGATCAGATTAGCTTGAATTCTCAATGCAGCTGCCATCGTTTCTTCGCTAGAAGCAACGAGTGCCATACGAATAAAACCTTTACCAGGATTGAATCCATGCGCCTCCCGTGCCAAAAATGAGCCAGGAAGCACAGTGATATTAAGTTGCTGGTAAAGCTCTTTCGCTACTACCGTATCATCCTGTTGCGTGTCTATCCATAAATAGAAGGCCGCATCGGGAAATTGTGTTTTAGACCATACCTGCTTGAGTATCGGGGTCACTGACTCAAACTTCTGGCTGTATAGTCTCCGATTTTCAATCACATGAACTTCATCATTCCAGGCCACGATGCTGGCTGCCTGAACAGCAGGATTCATGGCGCAGCCGTGGTAGGTACGATATAAAGTAAATTTTTCAATGATGGCAGCATCGCCTGCTACAAAGCCCGAGCGCATACCGGGCACGTTCGAGCGTTTGGATAGAGAGCTGAACATGATGATGCGGCTAAAATCACGACCTAATTTATATGCAGCCTCCAAAGCACCAACCGGCGGGTTTGCTTCATCAAAATAAATTTCTGAATAGCATTCATCTGAAGCTATCACGAATCCATATTGATCTGATAGCTCAAACAGGGTCTTCCAGGCCTGTAGATCCATCACTTTGCCTGAGGGATTACCTGGACTACAAATAAATACTAATTGTGTACGCTTAAGTATTTCCACCGGCACCTGTGACAGGTCCATGACATAGTCATTTTCTTGTGTGGTGTTTATAAAATAGGGCTCGGCACCTGCCAGAAAAGCTGCGCCTTCATAAATCTGATAGAAGGGGTTGGGAGAGATGACGACAGGCTGGTCAGACACACTGGTGTCAATCATCGCTTGCGCAAAAGCAAACAAGGCTTCCCGGCTGCCATTCACCGGCAAAATGGCTTTGTCGATATTCAGTGCCGGAATCTTATAGCGTCTCTGCAACCATTGATTAATGGCCTCGCGCAAGGCCGGGACACCGATTGTGGTAGGATAGCTGGCCAGCCCGGACAGGTTTGCCCTTAATGCTTCTGTAATGATTTCTGGCGTCGCATGTTTGGGTTCGCCTATGGATAAGTTGACAGGCGCAAAGTCAGGATTAGGCGTTAGCCCCTCAAACAAGTCACGCAAACGCTGAAAAGGGTAGGGCTGGAGTAAATTTAAATGTGGATTCATAGGGTTGTATTATAAGTGAGCCTTGCGCATAAACAAAAAGCCCATCAGCAAAAATATTTTGCCCTGGCGGCACTGATTTACGGTGCAATTAGCTGGGGACTTATCTGGTACCCATATCGCATATTAAATGACAACGGTCTCGCTGGCTTGCAATCCAGTGTGCTGAGTTACTGCCTTGCCTTGCTGATAGGCTGGCTGTTATTCTGGCGCCGCTATGCTCAGGTAGCCCAGGTGCCAGCATCGGCTTACTGGCTAAGCCTGGTCGCCGGATGGACCAATCTTGCTTATGTGCTGGCGATCATTGATGGCGAAGTGATGCGGGTCATGCTGTTGTTTTACCTGTCGCCGCTATGGACATTATTGCTGGCAAGGATATGGTTGAATGAGCATTGGCAGCGCCCGCAATTGCTGGCCATTGGATTATCCCTCATTGGGGCGGAACTGATGCTGACTGACGGCCAATGGGGCTTGCCCTGGCCGCAATCCACGTCAGACTGGCTGGCTTTATCGGCTGGCATTGGTTTCTCGATCACCAATGTCATCACGCGCTTCTCCACCCATCTTACTGTTGCGGCTAAATCCATGCTGGTCTGGCTGGGGGTGTTTTCTTTATCGGTGATTGTCCTTCTCTGGCAGGAGGGGCTGGCCGGCTTTGCCATCGTAGGCTCGGTCAATATGCACGCAATGGGCTTGTTATTGCTTATCGCGCTGATGATCACGTCTGCGACCTTGCTGGTGCAATATGGCGTCACTAAAATCCCGGCTATACAGGCGTCAGTATTATTCATGTTTGAACTGATTGTCGCTGCGGTGGCCGCTTATTTCCTGGCTAACGAAACAATGTCGGTCATAGAGATGATAGGTGGCTTGTGTATTGTTGCCGCTGGATTATTATCCGTTTGGTACAGCAGCGAGTAGGGCGTTATTCCAGTAGCTGGCGATAAACTTGCTCAAGCTGGCGGCAAAAGGTAAGTGGATCAAATAACACCTTGGTTTGAGTCTTCACTTTTGCTTTCAGTACTTGCAACGCCGCCGGATCATTTGCCAGTGCGATGGCCTGATTTTCCAGTTGTGCCCAATCTTCACAAATACATTCGGCCAAGCCACTGTGACGCAACAGGCTGGCGCTCACGCGGTCCGGAAATGTATCACCCGCTACCGTTAACAAGGGAATGCCTTGCCACAAGGCATCGCTAGCCGTGGTATGGGCATTGTATGGGGTAGTATCCAGCATCAGGTCTGCATGCTGCTGCCTGGCGATATGGAGATCGGCACTCGTGCGCGGCGCAAAAATCAGCCGCCCAGGCTGCAAGCCTGCTAGCTGTGCAGCCTGTTTAAGATTGGATGTCGCCCATGGATTACATGCTTGCAGCCACAGCACGCTGTCCGGCACTTGCTGCAGAATCCGCATCCAGCACGCAAACACCTCCGCGGTGATTTTAAAACTCTGGTTAAAGCTGCAAAACACAAAACCTTGTTCAGGTAAGCTGTGTTGCGCTCGCGTGCCAGCCTCAGCCTGAGGGCGCTGTGCATTATTGGGCTGGTAACAAGGTAAGGTGATTGTTCGCTCTGAAAAATGACCTTGTTGCAGGGTTTCATCTACCAGGATGAAGTCAAATAAGGAATGTTCATTCACCTTGCCCATGCTGCCCGGGTACCCAAGCCAATTGATATGACAGCGTGCCGGACGGTAAGCCGCCACGCCACTGCGGCTGTTTTGTGTAAATCCGGTCAGGTCGATCAGGCAATCAATATTGGCGGCGCGCATATGTGCGGCAACCTTAGCATCATCCAGCCCGCCAATCTCAATCCAGTGGTCTGCGGCTGAGATAAAAGCCTCGCGCTCTGATGAGCTATCATCCTTTGCCTGGCTATACAGGCTGACTTCAAAGTGGTCGCGGTCGTGAGCAGCAATCACATCGGTAACCAGGTAAGCCAGGGGATGTTTACGAAAGTCCGAAGAAATATAAGCTAGCCTGATTTTCTGGTTTTTAAGACGCGCAGCGGGCAATGCTAATGACTGGATATGCCCATAATGCTGTTGCGCCCACAAACTCGCGCAGCGCAGCTGTTCTGTATCCGTAGTGCCTGGCATGGCGAGAAACGCAAATGGCGGGATTTGCGCTTGTGGCTGTTGTTTCAATGCGCTGCGCACTTCAGTAATGGCATGGTCCAGACCTTGCCAATCGGCCATATGCTGCTTCTGGTGTATCCAATGCACTTTGGCATACAGTAACTCCGGTTTGTGTTTTAGCGCTTGCGCATAAGCGGTCACTGCCAGATCAAGTTGCCCGGTTTCCCTGTAGGCATTACCCAAATTGTTATGTGTATCGGCATCAGCTGGATTGGTGGTCAATGCCTGCTGGTAATGATGTATGGCTTCGCTATTCAGACCCAGTTTGCGCAGGCTATTTGCCAGGTTGAAGTGCACATCCGCCTGCTGCGGGTCTTGCTGTAAAGATTGCTTAAAGTAATCGGCTGCCACCGCTTCATCACCAAGCTGACTGGCCGCATTGCCCAGTTGCATTAATATTTGCGGGTGACCCGGGGCCAATTGCAATGCTGTGGAAAAGGATCGCTGTGCAAGTCCGGCTTGCTTGAGCGCCAGGTAGCCGCGGCCCAATTCATAATGCAAGGCCGGATCCTGTGGCGTACGTGCTAATTGCTGCTGTAACTGCTTGATTTCTGGCGTCATGATGGCATCGGATCATTAAACGGATTCAATAGATGCTTCCACCCGAGTTGTTTAAACAGGTGGCGTTGTGGATGCAAGCCCGCCCAGAATGAATCCTCTGTGAGTTGTGGCAACGGTAGAGCAAAATCGCGCAGTAATCGCCTCGCCAGCACAGCAGCGCAATAAGGCGCAGTCATCAAGCCTTTGCTGCCATGCGCTACATGCACATACAACCCCTTTGAAACTGGCAATTCAGCAAATTCAGGTGAAGCGCAGGCTGCTAGGGAAGAGGTTGGAAGCAATGGCCCGACATAAGGCAAATAATCCGGTGAGCCGCAGCGGCTTGCAGCCCGTGCATAAGTCACTTCAGCCGACCCTGCCTGATCAAACTGCGGACTTAAGCGGCGTATCATACTCAAATTGGACTGATTGTCCTCTTCACGCAGACTGGTATCCACATCAGCTGCTGCAAACGTGGCGCCCATGGCATGCATACCATTATGGAGGGGTGTGAGGTACCCTTCGCCACATAAAATCGTTTTCAGGGGTAGCAAGGCGGCTTGCGTGGCAACCATACCCATCTGCCCGCGAACGGGGTTCAGCCACATGCCGCTGTCAGGTAGCAACTTCCCGGCCTCTGCCGCATTTGCCACAATCACTGCATCAAATCCGGCATGGGTTTGTGTGGCAGTGATTAACTGCCAGCTAGCCTCTTGCCGGGATAAAGAATGAATCTCTTGTTGCAGGCGTACTTGTATATTTTCATGTGCCAGCATCGCCTGGCAGGCTTCACTTGGATTTACCCAGGCAGCATCAGCAAAGTACAGGCAGTCTGAAGTCAATGTCACACCAGCCAATGTGGTGGCTTGTGCTGCGTCTACTGGCTTTAGCAAGCCCAGCTGGTCGTAACGAGCCGACACTTTATCCACACGCTTTTTTTCGCGTGCATTGCCGCCTAGTTGCAATAATCCGCAGGTTTTAAAGGCATCCGGGTTTAATCCTAAATCGGCATAATGGCGCAAGCTAAAACTGTAGCTGCGTAAGGCCAGCTGGTCATTCATAGGCTTTTCTGCGTTCAGGCGTGGATACAGCATGCCGCGGGGATTCCCTGAAGCACCATTGGCAATCTTGTCAGCACGCTCGAACACATGCACTTCGCAGCCAAGCGAGGCCAAAAACCAGGCACTACTGCAACCGGCAATGCCTGCCCCAATCACCGCTACTTTAGGGAGGACCGCCGGTTGGCCATTTGCTGCAGATTGCCACTCACCACTAAGCATTTCACGTTTGGCACCATAGCCGGTTTTCTTTTTGACATGAAAGCCTGCACCTTGTAAACCACGCCGAACAAAGCCAGCACTGGTAAAAGTGGAAAAAGTGGTACCTGGACGTGAGCATCTGGCCATACAGTCAAACAAGGGCGATTGCCACATTTCAGGATTTTTGGATGGCGCAAAGCCATCCAGGAACCAGGCATCGGCC
>DATHWT010000149.1:0-4767 GCA_035460345.1 Methylophilus sp.
TGCTTGTCCCGCAACATGCCCATATTCAGATGCACGATCACATCATCATCGCGCAAGGAAAAAGACACCGGCACATAAAAGTAGGTATTACCCAACTGGTTGGGGCCAGGCTGAATATCGGTATGCTTGACATGCCCCGCAGCTAATCCCCATCCCCAGCCATTGGTTTCCAGCGGTTTGAACAGGGTTTTGAACTGCACTATCCAGTCTTCTGTACGATAGTCCTCGTCCTGGTTGCGGTAAACGCCGCCGCCCAGGGTGACCTCAAAGTTTTCACCCAGGTTACAGGCTGGTAACGCCCATGCTTCACGACCGCCTTCATAAGTGCGCATCCAGCTTTCCAACTGGCAGCTATGGGCATTGGTCAGGCGTGCGTCATCCGTGACTAATGGGCGTGCCGCATTGGCGCTGTAAGGCAGGCACAGCGCCAATGTCAGGTAACAGCAGGTGAGAGTCTGTTTGATCATTTTTTGTTTTATATTTTAATTTGAAGCGATGACAGTTTAATGAAACCAGCTATCAATCAGGGCTGCTATTTTATATTCGTTTCCGTCATATTAGTTTCACTGGCCTCTGCCAACATAACGATTTATACTGTTTGCAGAAGTTGCCTACACGGGCAAACAAGGCGGAGGTGATCGTGGCGACTATTGAGGTGACTGAAACCAGTCCTAATTCTTTTTCTGTCACCGTGCATGGGTCACAAGTCACCACGCACCAGGTCAGTGTCAAACCGGATTACGCCAGTCAGTTGTTGACTACGCCGCATACTATCACCGAACTGGTGGCGGCTTCTTTCGATTTCCTGCTTGATCGTGAGTCTAATTCCAGTATTTTGAGAAGTTTTGATTTGAGTGTGATTGAACGCTACTTTCCTGAATACCCCAAGGCCATTTCCCGTTATCTAAAGTAATTTCTTCAGTGGTATCGCATGCTAACTATTACCCATGACACCCAACTCGCTGCCGTAGACCTGGGCTCCAACAGTTTTCGACTTGAAATCGGCCGTGTGGTCGACGGACAGATACTGCGCGTCGATTACCTGAAGGAGGCCGTTCGCCAGGGCGGTGACCTCGATGAAGACCGCAACCTGAAACCGGAAGCTTTTGAACGTGGGCTGAAATGCCTGGCTCGCTTTGGCGAGCGACTGAAAGGCTTTCCGCCCGAACATGTACGTGCCGTTGCAACGCAAACATTGAGGGAGGCGACCAATAGCGCCGATTTTATCAAGCAGGCGCAGAAAGTACTGGGTTACCCGATCGAGATTATTTCAGGCGTGGAAGAAGCGCGCCTGATTTACCAGGGCGTCAGCCGCATGCTGCCGCAGTCTGATGAAAAGCGCCTGGTCATCGATATCGGCGGCCGCTCGACCGAGTTTATCCTCGGCCAGCATTTCAAAGCCAATGTCACAGAGTCTCTGCGCCTGGGCTCAGTCGGCTGGTCGCAAAAATACTTTGCCGATGGCCAGTTAAGCGAGCGCAATTTTGAACGGGCAGAGATCGCCGCTGAATCCATTATCGACATGATTGCCAACCGTTACAACGGGCACTGGGAAGTTGCTTATGGTGCTTCGGGCACGGTTGGTGCTGTGGCCGATGTATTGGCTGGATCAGGATTTTCTGCCGAGAAAATTGAGCGCAGCCAACTGGAATGGCTGAAGCAAACCCTGATCAAGGCCAAAACACCAGACCGTCTGAATATGGAAGGCCTGAAAGATGACAGGCGCGCGGTGATCGGTGGTGGCCTGGCTATCCTGACCGCTGTTTTTGATACGCTGAATATTGACACCATGCTGGTAGCGAATGGTGCGCTACGCCACGGGGTGCTGTATGATATTTTAAGCCCGGCGGATGCGACTGAAGACTTGCGTTCGGCATCTATCGCCCGCCTGTGCAAACAGTTTGGCGTGGAACTCGAACATGCGCAGAATGTCAGCAAGGTAGCGCTGCATTTTTACGATGCGATGCAAGCCTGTGATACGCAAAAACCGTTATTACAATGGGCAGCGCTTTGTCACGAAATCGGCTGGGCCATTTCACACACAGATTGTAACAAGCATGGGGCTTACATTCTCGACAACACCGAACTGATGGGCTTTGCCCAAAGCGAGTTACACACCATCAGCCTGCTGGTATTGGGGCATCAGGGCAAGCTGCGCAAGTTGCCTGCGGATTTCGATAACCAGGACCTGGTTTGCCAGTTAATGGCACTGCGGCTGGCAGTGATTTTCTGCCATTCACGTCGATTACCGGTGTTAAAGCATTTGCAACTAGCACATGAAAAACAGCAGTTTACGCTGGTATTGCCGACGCAATGGGTTAGCCAGCATCCGCAAACACATTACCTGCTCGAAGAAGAATGCCAGCTGTGGCAAAAGCTAGGCTGGCACCTCGAAGCGCATTACGACTAAGCACGGGACTAAAAGCGGTTAAAAGCGCAGATTAAAAGCAGATTAAACACTGAAATAAAAAACGGGCCGTTCAAGGCCCGTTTTGATTCAGTACAGTATGGCTGCATGCCACTCACTCACAATTGCAGCAGACTAATCTTTTTTCTTCTTGGTTTGCTTTTCGTCTTCTTCTCGCAGCTTGGCCACTTTCTCGCGCCACTCGTTCAACTGCTCATCTTCAATTTCAAGCTGTAAGGCGAGCGCTTCTTCCTGCGAAAGCTTTTCCTTGATAAAGCGTTTAGGCAGTTTGCCGCCCATGCGTGATAACACGCGTTCAGCTTCGGCCGCGCTCAGCTGTTGCACTTTTTCCAGATACACTGGATTCGACTTTTCTTTCATATTACTCCCTTTGAGTTAGTGCTCATTGCCTGCCTGCGCAGGCAATCGCTAACTGTTTTTTAAAATCCAGTCGGTGACCGGATTCCACTGTGCAATATCGATCTCTTTGAGAGAGCCCGACAATTCAAAAATACTTAATCCTTCTTCGGCCGCGGTGACATATATCTGGGATGACCGCAACATCGATAACACGGCAAAGCCGGATTCATCCATAAATGTGAGCAGACGCTCGGCAGACTTGGTGCGTGGCATGACGCGCATACCTACCAGGCCGACAAATGTTTTGTGTTTGCGCACTGCTTTTTCTTCGGCAAGCAAGCCCAGAAAATCCTGGGTAGCACCAATATCAAAAGCAGAGGGGGCGATAGGCACCAGGATTAAATCCGTCTCGGCCACCGCATCAGAAATCTTCTTGTCGCGTAGTCCACCCGGGGAATCGGTAATCACCCAATCGGCTTTTTGTAACGCGGATTTGCCCAGGTCTTCGGCATTGAATACGCTGGCCACATGCTGCGGGCGACGCGCCAGCCAGGAAGCAGACGATTGCTGGCGATCAATATCTTCCAGTACAACCTTATGCCCCAATTGCGCCAGATAGCCAGCAAGATTGCTGGCGAGAGTCGTTTTACCGCTACCGCCTTTGGTGTTTGCCACCAATACCCTGCGCATCTCATGCTCCCTGTTAGAAGGTGTTGAATTTTGTCATGAAAAACAGCCTCTATGACACCATAGCAATATGAAATTTTTATGACAATTGACGCAAAATAAAAACGGTATAAACTGTTTTCACGTAAAACTCAGGAGAGCGACATGGCCACTAAACCGGCAGCCAAACCTACGGCAAAGAACAAGCCAGCAGCAACGACAGCTTCCAGCACGGCAAAACCGGTTGCAGCAAAACCTGCAACTGCAACGCCAACTGCTAAACCAGCTGTCGCTAAACCAGCGGCAACCAAATCACCAGCCACCAAAGCTGCAGCGAAACCGGCTGCCAAGGTAGCCGCCAAACCAGTGGCAAAAACAGCAGCACCTGCTGCTAAAAAAACAGCTACTGCAACTGTAGCAAAAACGGCAAGCAAAGCAGTTGCGGCAAATGACAAAGCAAAAACGCCTAAAGTCAAAATGGAGCGTGATAGTTTTACCATGCCAAAAGACGAGTATGCCCAAATTGCCGCCTTGAAAAAACGCCTGGAAGGCCTGGGCAAACCAGTCAAGAAAAGTGAATTATTGCGTGCCGGTTTAAAACTGCTATCAACGCTGAATGACACTGCATTGAAAGCCGCACTAGACACTGTGCCCACCATCAAAACAGGCAGACCTAAAAAGTAATGACTCAGGCTAAAACGGACAGATCAAACTGTTTCAATGTCCGTTTTTCCTGATCAACGTATCACTAGCCTGCTGGCGTCAGAGGCCACAAATTTGGTGGATAGCGAAATGCTATTCCACTAAATCTGGGGCCTGCACGCTGTATAGCTTGTAAGGCAACCCGGACTTGGGCAATCGCAACCACCAGATCGCCCCTTTTTTGATGCTGAGTTGCGCATCTTCCATGCCCAGGCATTGCGCCGCCAATTCACCAATCCAGGGCTGATGCCCGACCAGCATGATATGTTCAAACGGGCTTTGTGCCAGCAATTGCAAGATTGGCTCCAAAGGACGTTCCGGCGCCAGCCGGTTTTCTTCTTGCCAGCTATCGCCCCAGTAAGCGGCGGTTTCTTGTGTACGTAGTGACGGGCTGACCATGGCATATGTTTGTTTTGGCAGGTATTTCTTGAGCCAGGCCGCCATCTGCTTGGCCTGCTTGTGGCCTTTTCTGGTCAGCGTCCGCTCCAGGTCTGAATGCCCGTGCTGTAGATCTTCCGCTTCAGCGTGCCGCCATAAAATCAGGTTACGTACCGACATCGCCTACCCTATAAAGAATGATATTGTTTTAACAATATCTGTTGGCAGGATTGCAACGGCGCATCGCCTGCTGA
>DATHWT010000150.1:0-6889 GCA_035460345.1 Methylophilus sp.
GGCAGTGGCATTTCTCGATCTGGACCAGTTCAAGCTGATCAATGACAGCATGGGGCACGAGGTAGGTGACCAATTGCTGGTCATCATGTCCGAGCGCCTGTCTAATTGCATCCGCGAAATAGATACAGTAGTGAGGCTGGGTGGTGACGAATTCGTTATTCTGCTCACCAATATCCAGAAAGTCGACGATATATCACTAAGTATGCAGCGGGTCCTTGCAGCGGTAGCGCAGCCGTGCATTATCAATGATCTCGATTTCGTCGTGTCTTGCAGCATAGGTATCAGCATCTACCCTGATGATGGCATGAACCCTAATACCCTGCTCAAGAATGCAGATTCCGCACTCTACAAAGCCAAGCATGCCGGCCGCAATAACTACCAGATTTACACACAGGAACTTAACGAGGTATTGACCGAGCGCGTCAAGCTTGAATACCGCTTGCGGCTGGCGGTAGAGCGCGGTGAGTTCCTGCTGCACTACCAACCAAAAGTAGACTTTGCGACAGGGCTGATCACGAGCGCTGAAGCCTTGATCCGCTGGCATCCGCCTGGTGAAGAGTTGATTCCGCCACTGAAATTTATCCAGATTGCCGAAGAAACCGGCTTGATAGAGAAAATTGGTGAATGGGTACTGATCACGGCTTGCCAGAAAGCCAATGAATTAAAAGTGAAAACTGGACGATCTTTCCCCATTGCTGTCAATGTTTCGCCACGTCAATTCCGTCAGCCGAATCTGGCCAAGATGATCAAGAACGTTCTAGATGTCACCAGCCTTGACCCGAATTGCCTGGAACTGGAAATTACCGAAAGCACTTTAATCGATGATGCCGACAAGTTCATCGAAACCCTGCATGCTCTCAAGAAAATCGGCGTCAAACTAGCTATTGATGATTTTGGCACAGGTTATTCAAGCCTGTCCTACCTCAAGGATTTCCCGATTGATCGGCTGAAGATCGACAAGGCATTCGTAAGCAACCTTGAGAATGACCCCGCCAATGCCGCTATCCTGAAAGCCATCATTGTGCTCGGGCAAAGCCTTGGGATTAAAGTGATTGCCGAAGGCGTGGAAACGGCTTATCAGCATGAATATCTGAAGTCTGTTGGCTGTGATGAGCTACAGGGTTACTACTTTAGCAGGCCATTGCCTGCATGTGAGTTTGAAGCGTTGCTGCTTAGCCAATACACCACTCAATAATCCAGCCTGGCATTTAACAGACCGGCTTTTGGGTAGCGATAGACGGGGCGGAACAATTAAATGACAGACCAGCTGACTACTTTGCCACTTTCAATATTTCAACCAGCTGATTTGCATTCAGGCTAAGCCCTGCTAAATTCGGCTTTACCGACCCCCATATCTTGAACATGCGCTTGTATTCAGGCATTTTCGGGCCAGGCGCATCTACCGTGTCCATCTTGAATTTCTTGAACAGCTTGAGATCATAAATAAGGAAGTAGGCAATTTTATGAAACTCCAGCTCACTGTCCCCATCAAATCCGCTAAATCTTGGTGGGCCTGACAAACCAGCATCAATCTTGACCCTGGATTTTTCGTCAGAAGTCAGATCCTTGTAAGCCTCTTCTATGTAAGTCCACATTTCCAGGATGTCGGTAATTTCGTTAGCGATCGCAGGTGCCGCCTGGTCAGTTTTACCAAGTCCGGGATATTTCCAGTCCAGGCCCCAGGTGTTGCCACTATGGATTGCAGACTTTACCAGCTTGGGATCTATGCCATGGTCAATATGCAATTTTTCAGTAATGTCACTGAGCATCACTAAAATAAGTTTTTCTGCGTTTGTCAGTTTCATCGCATGCCTTTTGACTATTTAAAATATGGAAGCGTGGAGAGTGATGGTTCGCAGATTTATTGTCAATAAATGTGAAGCTTTTATGAAAATCTCGTGACAGAAAAGGCAGTGCAGGAGGTATAGCGTAGAGGTGAAACTAGATCATGACGCTTGAATGCGCCATGATGTGCAAAACAGAGACGATTAGGACAGAGTCGCTCAGGCCGTCAAGGCTGCGCGTGAATTTGCTTGCGGCTTTGCTTGACCATCGCGGCCATAGACGCCACCAGCACTTGAGTTACCTTGCAGGTGATTCAGCATTTGTTGATTGCGCGTGAAGTGCTTGTTGATGAGCATGCCATTGAGTCGATTCATTTCTTTTGCCTGACTCAATGCTTTCTGAAAATCTGCCCATGCGTCATTCACGGCAGGCTTTGACTGCTGCTTGAGCCATACGCCCATTCCCAGCTCGCTGGCCTCAAAACCGCCTACGGCCAAAGCTTCATAACGGGCTTTTGCCGTCAGATTCATTTGTTGCAACAACACCGACTTCTCTTCCAGCAAAGACTCTATCGCATCGATATCAGCCATCACCAGGTTGGTTTGCTCACGTGATAGCACTGCCAGCAGCTGATTGACTAATTTGGAGTCTTGCTCAAAAGAGATAGGGGCGTTCATGTTGTCCTCATGTTTTTTTGGGAGTTAATAAATCTTTCACAGTTTCTATCAGTCCATCTGCTACTTTTTCAGAGTCCACCTTAAACTGGCCACTTGCGATGGCAGATTTAATGGCATCCACTTTTTCAATATCAAACACATTATCGGCAGCAACCTTGGCTTCCAGTGACTGCAGTTGCGCAGCCATTGGTGACAATGTAACGTTTTCAGTGGCTTTTGGCTGTACCTGAGATTTCTCAGTTTTTTTGCCAGCACCTGGCTCTACTTTTTCTGTAACCAAGCCCGCCGGGTTTTTGATTGGATCATTAGTAATTTTCATGGTAATTTTTCCTTTTCGCGTAAATTTCTATGCGCATACACGCATCCATAATGCTCATAACGGCATAGTTTAAGCGAACTTTAATCCTTTGTAAGTCTTTTGGTTACCATGTCCATATCTAAAAAAACAGATCTAAAAGCCGACTTCAATCTGGCCACCATTGCGTGCAATGCCGTTAACCACCTGGCCGTTAGCTACCTTCACCTGCACAATCTGTCCTTCAATAGCATTCGCCATGGCCTGACCCTCTGCTGAAACACTGAAGCCCTTGCCTGTTGAAGTGACCATCACGGTTTGTCCCTGCTGTACTACCGGCGCCATCTTCAGCATTTCCTGCCTGAGTACAGTCCCTGCATTCATTGATATATTGACGGAGCGCCCAACAGCCTGCCCTATGTCAGTAAATACGCCTGCCGGCAATTGGGTCAGGTCACCGCTCTCAAATATCAAGTCCTGGCTGCTAATAATCCGCCCTTGTGCAAGTGGTGCCGCAGCCACCAGATACTGCGCAGTGATAGATACTGTTGCCTGTACATATATCGTCCAGATATTAGGTGCATTACAACGCACACCCACGCTGGTCTTACCCCAGGCACGGCTGCCCTGTGGCATAAATACCTGTGGATCAGGGCATGCAGCCAATCTCAGATTAGGATCTATAGACCCGGCATTAACACTGACTTTGCCGGGATAACCAATCGTCTGGGTCACTAAAAATTCTGTAATTCTGCTTTTCACTGCAGCCAGATCCTGCCTCAGCAAGTCCTGCTTGATGGGCTCTTGCCTGACTGGCTGATTAGGCAGCATTGCCAGTGTGGTTGCCGCCTTGGCCTGACCCGTCACTAATAGCGACGCACATAGCAGGATCAAAGATGCCCCTAATGTATTAAGGCTTTCTGCATTCAGTCCTGGCTTGGTGAGGTGGCGCATATTGATTTCCATAGTCAAAAGTTCTGTTACTCATGGCAAATATTCAATATGTATTCTACGGAGATGGCTGCAAAGCAAAACGAAGAAAAGGGCAATATTTACCCGTTTACTTTTGCAATTGATGATTACTTTTTAATCCTAGACTTGCTCACATCAATGTTAACGGCAAAAAGTGTTTTTTCTTTAGCGGGTATTTAAGTAGTTAAGGGCACTGCTGTTATGAATGGAGACCATCATGATCAATAAATTAGATGCAGCCTTAAGCTTTCACCAGAACGCATTAAGGATCCGTGGCCAGCGCCAGGAGCTTATCGCTTCCAATATCGCCAATGCGGATACCCCTAACTATAAGGCTCGCGACCTGGATTTCAGCGCAGCCATGAAACGCGCAGTAGCTGGGGTTTCGCAAGAGGCATCCAGGGCTGCGCAATCCATGAGCAAGACTTCAGCACAGCATATGAATGGTGTGCCTTCTAGCGCGCAAACATCCAGCGGTGCTGCAGGCGAGCCGCTATTCCGGCCCATCATACAAGGTAGCGTAGATGGCAACACGGTAGATATGGATGTGGAGCGCAACCAGTTTGCCGACAATGCGATTCGTTACGAAGCCAGCCTGATCATGATCAACGGCCAGCTTAAATCAATGCTGGCAGCGATACAGAGCCAGTAAGCCTGAATTACCTGTTGCTTTTGAAAGGATAAAAAATGTCTTTATTTAATGTATTCAATATTTCCGGCTCCGCCATGAGTGCGCAATCGCAGCGCCTGAATGCCGTGGCCAGTAATCTTGCCAATGCAGACAGCGCCACCAGCGCTAACGGCACACCCTATAAAGCCAAACAGGTGGTATTCAGCGTCGCCCCAACCGGCTCACCAGATGCCACCGGCGTTAAAGTATCCAAGGTGATTGAGGACAAGTCCCCTCCTAAGGTGATTTACGAACCCAAGCATCCCATGGCCGACGCTAAAGGCTACGTCACCATGCCCAATGTCAATGTGACCGAAGAGATGGTGAACATGATTTCTGCCTCACGTGCCTACCAGAACAATGTGGAAACCATGAATGCAGCCAAGACCATGCTGCTCAAGACACTCACTATTGGCCAGTAATTCATAAGCAATAATTACCTTCTGACGCTTTTATAGATAAGGAAAGCACCATGACAACCTCAGTACAAAACAACTCATCCCCTACCCAGGCTTTGCTGGATTCGATGAATGGTACAAAAAATACGGCAGCATCCACCGCTGATGAAGCGCAAAACCGGTTCATGACCTTGCTGGTCACGCAGATGAAGAACCAGGATCCGCTCAACCCGATGGACAACGCACAAGTAACCAGCCAGTTAGCGCAGCTATCCACCGTAACCGGCATCGACAAACTCAATACCACGCTGGAAACCCTGATCGGCAATGTGCAGGGCAGCCAGTCTTACCAGGCCTCCAGCATGATAGGCCACAGCGTACTGGTAGCCGGCAATGACGTCAGCACCAGCGGTACTGGTGGCTATTTCGGTGTTGATCTGCCAATTGGTGCAGACAAGTTAACCGTCACTATTAAAGACTCGGCGGGTACTGTCGTCAGAACAGTCGAACTGGGCAAACAAGAAGCAGGCACCTTGCCCTTGCAGTGGGATGGCAAAACCAATGACGGCTCTGTAGCAGCTACTGGTAACTATAAATTTGAGGTAGCGGGGACCATCGCCAATACCGCTGCTGAGGCTACCGCTTTGAGCTATGCACAGGTGCTCAGCATCTCCAATGGCACAGGCGGCATCAAGCTGAATTTGAGCAACCTGGCCTCAGTAAGTACCAGTGACGTGAAAGAGATTTTTTAAGCTTCCGGCTTTTTATATTTAATTATTCATCAGCATCCTTATTTAACTGAAACAATCAGGAGAACACCATGAGTTTTCAACAAGGTTTAAGTGGACTTAACGCAGCATCCAAGAGCCTGGATGTACTGGGTAACAACGTAGCCAATGCCAATACCGTAGGCTTTAAGCAGTCACGTGCCGAATTTTCTGATCTCTATGCCAACTCATTGGCCGGTGCAGGTGGTTCGCAGGCAGGTATCGGCGTGAAGGTTGCCACCATCCAGCGCGAATTCAGTCAGGGTAATATCACCAGCACCAATAACTCACTGGATATCGCCATCAACGGTAATGGCTTTTTCCGCATGAACAATGACGGCGCTATTAGTTACACACGTAATGGCCAGTTCCAGCTCGACAAGAATGGCTACATCGTCAACTCAAGTGGCGATCAGCTAACTGGTTACTTGGCAGACGTTAATGGCGTTGTGCAGGCCATTACTCCTTCGCCTATCCAGATCAGCGCAGCTGACCTAGTGCCACAGGCAAGTACCCAAGTGGGCAATGTAGTCAATCTGGATTCACGTAGCCCTATTATTCCAGCACTACCAGCATTTGACCCGAATGATCCAACGACTTATACCCAAGTAGTGCCAATTGCGATTTTTGACAGCCAGGGTAATTCACACACCCTGCAAAGCTATATGATCAAAACTGGCAACAACACTTGGGATGTACGCTCTACTGTTGATGGCGGCACCGCTATTGTTGGTAGCTCAAGCTTGACATTCAGTACTTCCGGTCTAATTTCCGGCACCACGACCCAGGCCGTCAGCTTTACACCGTCGACCGGGGCACCAGTCAATGTCACCATGGATTTCGCCAGCAGCACCCAGTTTGGCTCGGCATATAGCTTAAACAGCCAGACACAGGATGGCTACACCTCTGGTCGCCTTGTAAGCTTTAGTGCTGCAGCAGATGGCAGCGTGATTGGCCGCTATACCAATGGTCAGGCCAAAACACTTGCACAAGTAGTGTTGGCAAAATTCTCCAACCCTAACGGCTTGCAAGCACTGGGTGACAATAATTTTGCCGAGACTTCAGATTCTGGACTGCCCGTAGTCGGCTCACCTAATACCGGCGGCCGAGGCATATTGCAATCTTCAGCACTTGAAGACTCCAATGTCGACCTCACTGCCGAACTAGTCAATATGATCACTGCGCAGCGCTACTACCAGGCCAATGCACAGACCATCAAGACCCAGGATCAGGTTCTGCAGACACTGGTGAACCTACGTTAATAATCTTGGCGTTAATGGTATTAACGGCTGACGGCAGATAAGGGAGAGGCGCTATGGATCGTT
>DATHWT010000151.1:0-5744 GCA_035460345.1 Methylophilus sp.
GTCACATTTACCCTATCATGCCAGTGGTGGGAGAACTGGGGCTGGCAGAATAAAGTTTTTTCGCCATCCGCCCCGCTAAAAATGATTCGCGACCTGCCTCGACCGCTTTTTTCATGGCACTTGCCATCAACACCGGGTCACGCGCAGCCGCAATCGCAGTATTCATTAACACCCCGGCACAGCCCAGCTCCATGGCAATGGCGGCATCCGAGGCACAGCCAACACCGGCATCCACCAGCACAGGAATCTTTGCGCTCTCGATAATGATTTGCAGATTCCAGGGATTCAGAATGCCCATGCCGGAACCGATCAGTGAAGCCAGTGGCATCACTGCCACACAGCCTATGTCCTCCAGTTGTTTGGCGATAATCGGATCATCAGAGGTATACACCATGACTTCAAATCCTTCTTTCACCAAAGTTTTGGCGGCCGCCAGGGTTTCTGTCACGTTAGGATATAAGGTATTCGGGTCACCGAGCACTTCCAGCTTGACCAGTTTATGGTCATCGAGCAGTTCCCGCGCCAGGCGCAAGGTGCGCACTGCGTCGTCTGCACTATAACATCCGGCGGTGTTCGGCAGATAAGTAAATTCCGAAGGCGGCAGGTAGTCCAGCAATGAGGGCTCATTGGCATTCTGGCCAATATTGGTACGCCGGATGGCGACTGTCACTATCTCGGCACCGCTGGCATCAATCGCCGCGCGCGTTTCCGCAAAATCTTTATATTTACCGGTACCCACCAGCAAGCGGGATTGATAACTTTTACCTGCAATTACCAGTGCATCACTCATGTCTTTATTTTCTAACAATCTGGGTATTCTCTAAAGTTGATACGATTCGCAAGAAGGGCTTTGGTTGCACGAGACTTATCGTCCTGACTTAACCGCCACCGACTGCGCCGACGATTTCCAGCTTGTCATCGCTTTGCAACTGCACGGCGGTGAACTGGCTGCGGGGCACGATATCACCGTTACGTTCAATCGCAATGCGTTTTCCGGTCAGCTGCATATGTTCAACCAGGGCAAGCACCGTCATCGCATCGGATGGCAGTTGCATGGCGTTACCATTCACAAAAATTTGCATCCCACTCTTCATTTTTCATAGAAACAGCCGTTATTTTACGAAATATTGACGCATTTGGCTTTCAGTTTTTAAGCGCTGGTGGCGTTGTCATTCAATAGTCATGGCTGCGCGTTAAAGTAAGCAAACATGGCATCATGCTTGCTTTGATGTTGTAGCGGCGCAAATACAGCATCAGAATTGGACCAAATTGGGCACTTTACTGCTTAACCCTTTGCTCAATCAGGAACTTTTTGTTAATTTTGTCGCCACAGACACGACGAACACAATTCGTCATGTTTTACTGAAATATTGAATCCCAAAAGGAAAAATTGAAATGCAAATTGTAGAGTCTTATCAACCAGCTTCGTCTATCCATTTCTTAACTGACGAAATTTATTCCCCAGGCTTAATTACTGCTGCTGATGTGAGCGCTTCAAAAGCTTCACTTAAAGCACAGGAACATAAAAAAGCCATTCTCGAGTTACATCGTTTTCTGGAATCCAGTTGCGATTGCGTTTAAAAATTTAAACTACGCTCGACCGCGGCCCGGGCAGGGTCAACATTTTATTTTTTCAAGCGCAATAAAAAGCATTCAATAGTGCAATTGCACTGTTTTTTTGTTTTTTGACCGTGAAATGATAAATGACAAAAAAGATGGCATCTAGCCATCTTTTTATTTATATAACTTCCATTTGTGCAGATGCCAATTTGGCACCCACACATCAGGCATTCAATTACTCGATCTGCAATTCCGGACGATCTTTTTCCGGCCAGTCCAGGTGGAAGAATTGACCGCGTGGATGATCTTTCCGCTCATAGGTATGTGCGCCAAAGAAGTCGCGCTGACCTTGCAACAGGTTAGCAGGCAAGTCAGCACTTCTGTAACCATCGTAATAAGCCAGCGCCGCAGCAAAGCCTTGTGCCGGAATACCATTGGTCACCGCCAGCGCAATCACCTTACGCCAGCCGGCCTGGCCTTCATTCATCGCGTTCGTGAAGTATGGATCCAGCATCAGGTTTTTCAGGCGCGAATTCAACGCATACGCATCAGTGATTTTTTGCAGGAAGCGCGCACGGATAATACAACCGCCACGCCAGATCTGCGCAAGCTCACCAAAGTTAAGTTTCCAGTTATAAGCCACTTGTGCTTTATCAATCAGTTGGAAACCTTGTGCATAAGCGCAGATTTTGGAGCAATATAGCGCATTTTTGATCGCTTCAATAATCGCTGGCTTGTCCGTTTCCTTGACAATCTCCGGGCCTTTCAGAATGCGGCTGGCTTCCACACGCTCTTCTTTCAGGCTGGATAATGCACGCGCATATACCGCGGCGGCAATCGCGTTGGCCGGGGCACCCAGCTCCAATGCGTTGGCAGCCGTCCATTGACCAGTGCCTTTCTGGCCTGCGGTATCCAGAATCTGGTCAACCAGGAAGCCTTTGCCGCCTGGATCTCTTTGTTGGAGGATATCTGCCGTGATCTCGATCAGGAAGCTGGACAGCTCGCCTTTGTTCCACTCAGCGAACACTTTACCGATTTCATCGGCTGGCATGCCCAGCAGGTTTTTCATCAGCCAGTAAGCTTCGCAGATCAACTGCATATCGATGTACTCGATCCCGTTGTGCACCATTTTCACGTAGTGACCAGCACCATCAGGGCCAATATATTCAGCACAAGAGAAGCCGCCTTCTATTGGCTTGCCTGGTTCGCCACCTTCGAGCGGCGTACCGGTCACCGGGTCTACCTTGGCGGCGATATCACGCCAAATCGGCTCCAGGCTTGACCATGCTTTGCGCGTGCCGGAAGGCATCAATGAAGGACCGAAACGCGCACCGGTTTCACCACCGGAAACGCCGGAACCGATGAACTCGATGCCTTTGGCAGCCAGTTCTTTTTCACGGCGGATGGTATCTGTCCACAAGGCGTTACCGCCATCAATAATAATGTCACCCTGCTCCAGGAAAGGCAGCAACGCATTGATGGTGACATCGGTAGCACTGCCGGCTTTAACCAGCAATACAATTTTACGCGGACGCTTGATACTCAATACAAAAGAAGCCAGATCGGCATGCCCGACCACACGTTCATGTGACGGCTCTTTGGCTTTGCATTCCTCAATAAAATTCAGCATTTTTTTCGGGTCGCGGTTGTAGACCGCGATGGTGTAACCATGATCGGCAATGTTCAAGGCCAGGTTTTGGCCCATCACTGCAAGGCCCACCAGGCCGATGTCAGCGTTTTTTGTAGTCATATCAGTCTCTTAAAATTTTTGATTTGGTTAAAAAAAAGCACAGGCTTTTGGCCTGTGCTTGGACTCCGTGGTGCAATTGAACGTTCAATGCTTGCTGAAAAACCATATTTATCAACATACATTTATCGCTCAACCCAGTTAATTATCTTAATGCGTTGCCCAACAAGTGCAGCGCCAGCTGATAACCGATGCCAGCGACCTGCGCATCATATCTTTCACCTTCATCGCGCATAAAGGCATGTTGCCCGTTGACTTCATGCCAGGTGTAATTCAAGCCAGGTATGTTCGCAAAGCGGTTATATAACTCGGCACGCTTGTCACCAGGAATATGCGGGTCTTGTTTTCCCCAGATCATCAGCAATTCGCCTTTGATCTCGTTCACACGCTCCATGCTGTGCTGACCAGGTTTATTAGGAATAAGATTAGTATGTAGATCGGTCGCGTAGAAACAAGCGGTCGCTTTCACTTCCGGTTGCAAAGCTGCGCGGAATGCCAGATGACCACCTATACAGAAACCGGCTGCGCCCAACTTACCGCTATACCAGGGCTGCGCATTCAGGAACTCAATCATGGCACGGTTATCCGTGTCGTAAGCTTGCACATCTTTAGCGAACTTATCCGCGTTACCCTTATCGCGACCGGCATCATCATAACCAAGCACGGTACCAATCGGATTCAACTCATGAAAGACTTCCGGCACTAACACCGCATAGCCGTGGCTGGCTAAAAAGCGTGCTGCACGTTCGATAGGGCCGGTTTGCTGGAAGATTTCCGAGTAAAACAAAACCGCAGGCACTTTACCATCCTGCTTGGGACGGTGCACATAAGTGCGCATCACCCCGGTTGGCGTGTCCAAATCAACGATTTCGCTTGTAATCAGCATAACTATCCTTCAACAATCAAAAATATCGGCTATTCTAGCGCTGTTTTGATGGCTTTTCACTGTATTAATGGCTTGCTTCCGAATTTTTTGCTTTTTTTGATTTAAATTGCGTTTGGTATTTGCCGGTAAACAAGGTTTAAAGGAGTCAGTATGCGTACGCTGTTCAATGGCTTTATTGCACCATGCGATTACCTGTTCGCATTGGCCTTGATTTTGTTTACCCACCCGACTTCTGCCGAACCTGACCGTGAACTGGTTTATAAGCTAAAAGCATCTGTCGTCAAAGTGCATATCATGACGCAATCCGGCGGCCATGGCGTGGGCACCGGCGTGGTGGTTGCTAAAGATATGATCGCCACCAATTGCCATGTATTGGCTAACAGCAATGGCATCAGCGTTTCAAAATTTGGCGAAAGCATCAGCCCTGTCGGCATGGTGGCGGACTGGGCACACGATACCTGCATTCTCAAGTTTCAGTACCTTGAGCTAACACCAGTCAAACTCGCTTCTGCGGCTTCCCTGCATTATGGCGACGAAGTCTTTTCGATTGGATTTCCCGGCGGGCCACCCAAACCACAAACCATCGCGGGGAAAGTGCGCGCGCTTTACCCTTACGATGGCAGCACCATTGTGCGTTCAGATGCTGCATTTATCATGGGCTCCAGCGGCAGCCCGACTTTTAACCAGGCCGGTGAACTGGTATCGCTCAGTACCTTTAAAAGCCCGGGCAAGCATGCTTACTTTTACAGCATTCCGGTGGAGTGGGTGCAGGCTTTGATGCTACAGGACAAAACCTCGACGCCAGTGCCGGATGCAACGCCGTTTTGGGATTTGCCATTGGTAGAGCGGCCATTCTGGATGCAAGTAGTGCAGCCTTACCAGACCAGCGACTGGCCAGGGCTGGAAGCCATCGCGCGTGGCTGGCTAAACCAGCAACCCATGTCTGCAGAAGCTCACTTTTATCTGGCAAGTGCATTGCATGGGCAAGGGCAACTGGCCGCTGCGCAACAGGCTTACCAGCAATGCGTGGCACTGCAGCCCGCCCATGTTGACGCCTGGACAGGGCTGGCGATTCTCGCCCAGCAAAATAAACAACCCACGCTGCTCGCTGATGCGGAAGATCATATCAAGCAACTGGACACCCAGGCATATGCCGTTTTACAGCAGCGCCTTCAAGAAACGCGCTGATTTACGATGATCCTGCCCGCATGCATGACCGCACATGCCTCTGTTAGAATAGCATTTTTGATGTGTTGACTACCAAGGCTTATGACTTCTCGCAATCAGCAACTGTTTGAACAATCCCAAAAACTGATCCCTGGCGGCGTTAACTCGCCGGTACGTGCTTTCCGCAGCGTGGGCGGCACGCCCATTTTCTTTAAAAAAGGGGTGGGCTCCAGATTATGGGATGCAGATGGCAAGGAATATATTGATTACATCAACTCCTGGGGACCGATGATCTTAGGTCACGCCCATCCGGAAGTGGTCGCTGCCGTACAGCAGGCAGCCGCCAACAGCCTGAGCTTTGGCGCCCCGACAGGCTTAGAGTTG
>DATHWT010000152.1:0-7637 GCA_035460345.1 Methylophilus sp.
GGTAGATTTACCGGCTCCGTTAGGGCCGATGACGCCGACAATCGCACCGGGCGGGATACTGAATGACAAGTTGTCGATCAGCAGGCGGTCACCAAAGCCTTTGGATACATTGTTGAACTCGATGACCTGGTTACCCAGGCGTTCGCCTGGTGGAATAAAGATTTCCTGGGTTTCATTGCGGCGCTGGTATTCGACACCGGACATTTCTTCATAGCGTGCCAGACGTGCCTTGCTTTTGCTCTGGCGTGCTTTAGCTCCCTGGCGCACCCATTCCAGCTCTTGCTTCATGGCTTTACGATGGGCATCTTCCTGTTTGTGTTCCTGGGCCAGGCGCTCTTCTTTCTGTTCCAGCCAGTTGGAGTAGTTGCCTTTCCATGGAATACCTTCGCCACGATCCAGCTCCAGGATCCATTCGGCAGCATTATCGAGGAAGTAGCGGTCATGCGTGACGGCGACGACCGTGCCGGGGAAGCGTACCAGGAATTGCTCCAGCCAATCAACTGATTCAGCATCCAGGTGGTTGGTCGGCTCGTCAAGCAGCAACATATCTGGCCTGGATAACAACAACTTGCACAAAGCGACACGGCGCTTTTCACCACCGGACAAGGGGCCGATTTTGGCATCCCATGGTGGCAGGCGTAATGCATCAGCAGCGATTTCCAGCTGTTGCTCGACATCACTGCCGCTGGCAGTGAGAATATTTTCATACTTGGCCTGTTCTTCGGCCAGCTTGTCAAAATCGGCATCCGGCTCGGCATAGGCGGCGTAGATTTCTTCCAGCTTTTGCCTGGCTTCCATCACCGCACCCAGGCCAGCTTCCACTTCCTGGCGCACGGTTTTTTCAGCATCTAGTTCCGGCTCCTGTGGCAGGTAACCGATGGAGATATTAGGCTGCCATTGCACTTCGCCTTCGTAATCTTTATCGGCCCCGGCCATGATGCGCAATACAGTCGACTTACCGGAACCGTTTAAACCCAACAGGCCAATTTTGGCACCTGGGAAGAATGACAGGGAAATGTTTTTGATGATCTGCCGTTTAGGGGGAACGATTTTGCTCACGCGGAGCATAGACATGACATATTGGGCCATAAGATTTGCAAGCCTTCAAAAATTCTAAAAACGTATTTTAATACGCATCACCTAACTGCGCTTGGTTAAACGCAAACGAAAGAAGGTATTCAGCATGCGCAATGAAAAAAGGGCCCAGCAGGCCCTTTTTTCTACAAGCTTGATTAAGCTGCTTTTTGCGCTATGAATGAGGAAATGTTTGACTGCGTTTGCGTGCCGATTTCAATCTTGCGCGGTTTAAGCGCTTCCGGGATTTCACGCACCAAAGAGATACTCAATAAACCGTTTTCAAGATTGGCGCCGGTGACTTTTACATGGTCAGCCAATTGGAATTTGTGCTCAAAGTCGCGGTTGGCGATACCACGATGCAGGAAAGTGGTTTCCTGCTCTTTTTTGGCTTTGCGGCCAGTCACGCGCAAGGTCTGGTGTTCGGTTTCTATTTCCAGCTCGTTCAACTGGAATCCGGCAATGGCCATGACAATCTTGTAGGCATTTTCATCGACCAGTTCGATGTTATAAGGTGGGTAGCTGATTTCGTTTTCACTGCGCTGGCCGTCGTTGAGCATTTTTGCCAGGCGATCAAAACCAATGGCGGTGCGATAGAGTGGGGTTAAGTCATAAGTACGCATACGTTTATCCTTTTAAAATTAAGCGATTAACTGATTAACAGACCTCGAAACTGCAAGCATCTGTGATTTCAATATGGGAATTCCCTTTATTTTTTCAAGAGGATAATACGCATCTGTTTTTAAACGCCTAACTTTTCTGTCCAGGCCAAAGCCTCCATATGGCACTGATTTACCTTATCCGGATTCAGCTGCAACATCTCGGCCAGGTGCAGGATCTGGTCACTGTTGGCATCTTCACAAGCTTCGGTCAGTTTGAGGAAAGGACCAAAAATACCTGAGCGCGCTGTCAATGCATCGACAATCGGCTCAGGCAATTGCAGTTTTTCCAGGATATCTTCCATCGGTATTTTCAGCATCACGTCCAGCAGGGAAAATACGCCGACCACAAACAGGTTATCGCGGTCTTTTTTGTCAAAAAAAGGCTCACCCAGTAACTCGGTCAGGCGTCCGCGCGTAATCGACGTTTTCATCAGAGCAGGGGAAGTACTGTTATTACCGGCCGTGACCATCAGCAAGGTCAGCCAGCGATAGAGCTGGTTACGGCCAAGTATGGTTAGAGCATGGCCGATAGACTGCACTTCGCAGGACAGGCCAAAGCCGACAGAATTAATGTAGCGCAATAATTTGTAGCTGAGCGTGGTGTCGCGTTTGAAACCGTTTTCAATATCCCGATTGTCTGCTTCCTGGCTGACCATGTTCAATATATGCAGCACCCCTTCAAAACTGGGGTTGATGACTTTGGCATTCAGGTTTTCGGGTTTGGCATAAAAATAGCCTTGAAACAGCGGATAGCCTGCTTCTTGCAGGCTCCTGAATTGTACGTTTTGTTCAACTTTTTCTGCAATCAGCTTGCAATTTGGTTTCTGGTATTTGTTAAGCCATGCTTTGGCTTGCTCAATCGTGATTTCGCGCATATCGAGCTTGATGTAGTCCGCGATTGGAATCAGGGCTTCGAGATGGCTATGACGTTGCGGGTTATCGAGGGCGATTCTGAATTTGGCAGCTTTGAGCGCCTGGCATCGCACAATGATTTCAGGTGTCACATCGACCTGATGTACGATTTCCAGCACGGTTTTTTCAGCTGGCATTAACTCCAGAAACTCGCTATTGAGCATGATATGATCGACATTGATAAATGCCAGTTGCTGACCTAACAGCCAGTTTTGATGCATTTCATCCATGGTGGTGGAGAGAATCTTGGCGCAGGTTTGAATGTCTTCTTCAAACGGCTTACCACTGCCATCGGAATCTTTCCTGAAAAAGAACTCGTAGCCAATGATTTCCTGCTTTTCATTAACAATAGGCTGGCGCCCGATAATACTTTGATTTGATGTGGTCATGACTACATTTCCTGATTAGCACCGAGAGACCGGTGACTAGTTTCCAAATAGTAGTATAGATGCAAGCAATCTACTTCTTAATTGTAAAAAGGCCCCAATTGCTGGGGCTTTTCAAGATTTGTATTTACTCTACAGTGACGCTCTTGGCCAGATTACGTGGCTTATCGACATCGGTGCCTTTCAGCAGCGCAGCATGATAGGCCAGCAATTGCACCGGGATCACATGCAGTATCGGTGACAGCACGCCTACGTGCCTTGGTGTACGGATGACGTGTACACCTTCAGAAGCATGAAAATGGCTGTCAGCGTCTGCAAACACGAATAATTCGCCGCCGCGTGCTTTAACTTCCTGCATATTGGATTTCACTTTTTCCAGTAGGGCATCGTTAGGTGCAATCACAACCACTGGCATATTGCTATCGACAAGGGCCAGCGGGCCATGCTTGAGTTCACCTGCCGGGTAAGCTTCTGCGTGGATATAAGAGATTTCCTTGAGCTTGAGTGCACCTTCCATTGCAATCGGGAAGTGTATACCGCGACCGAGGAATAAAGCGTGTTCTTTATCGCCGAAGCGGGCAGCCCATTCACGGATCTGCGGTTCCAGGTTGAGCGCAATCTGTACGCTGCTGGTCAGTTGGCGCAAGTCTGTCAGATAAGCCTGCTCCTGTGCTGAAGCAAGCAGGCCCCGCTCTTTCGCCAGCGTAACGGAAAGCACAAACAGGGCAATCAGCTGCGTGGTAAAGGCCTTGGTACTGGCAACACCGATTTCAGCGCCGGCGCGGGTATAGAAGATGAGTGAAGATGCCCTCGGAATGGCGCTTTCCTGCACATTACAAATGGCCAGGCTGTGCGTATGCCCCAGTTTCTGGGCATGCTTGAGCGCTTCCATCGTATCCAGCGTTTCACCCGATTGCGAGATAGTGACCACTAACTGTTTAGGATTGGGCACTGATTCACGATAGCGGTATTCACTAGCGATTTCTACCGATGTGGGGATTTTAGCGATGCTTTCCAGCCAGTATTTAGCAGTCAAGCCTGCGTAATAGCTGGTGCCCGCAGCTAGGATCAAAACGCTATCGATCTGCTGGAAAGTCGCCGAAGCTGCAGTTCCGAACAACTCACTTCTGAATGCGCCATCATCTATCAGCGCCTCTATCGTATCGCTGATGGCGCGTGGTTGCTCGTGGATTTCCTTTTGCATGAAATGGCTATAAGGGCCAAGCTCAAGTGAAGCGAGCGAAACATCACTCATGTGCACTTTACGCTGTGCAGTGTCACCCTGCTTATCATAAATGACGACCGCATCGGTGCTTAAAGTGGCGACATCGCCGTCTTCCAGGTAAATCACCTTACGCGTGGCCGACAGCACTGCAGACACGTCAGAAGCTACAAAATTTTCTTGCTCTCCCAGGCCAATCAGCAATGGGCAACCGAGACGCGCAACCACTAATTGTGCCGGATTATCCATCGCGATTACACTGATAGCATAAGCACCAGTTAAGTCTTTAATCGCCTGCTGCACAGCTTTTAGCAAGTCTTGGGTTTGCTGATAGTAGTGATGCACCAGATGCGCAATCACTTCGGTATCTGTCTGTGAATAAAACTGATAGCCCAAAGCAATCAGCCGATCGCGTTGTTCATCATGGTTTTCGATAATGCCGTTATGCACCACCGCAATTTGCGCATTATCCTGCGCAGGCGAGACATGCGGGTGCGCATTCTGTTCGGTGACACCACCGTGGGTGGCCCAGCGTGTATGCCCGATGCCAATATGGCTTTCCAGTCCATGGGATTTATTCTCAAGCTCAGCCACACGCCCCACCGAGCGTACGCGCTCAATTTGACTGTTGAGCACCGCTATGCCTGCTGAGTCATAGCCTCTGTATTCCAGACGGCTCAAGCCCTCGATCAGTAATGGAACGATATTCCTGTTTGCGACCGCACCGATGATGCCACACATATGCTTATTTTTTCACCTTTTGCGGACGTTTCCATCCTTGTATTGAACGTTGCTCTCTTGCACGACACAGTGTCAGCGAGTCAGCCGGAACATTTTTAGTAATGGTGGAACCTGCCGCAATGGTGGCGCCTTTTCCAACCGTCACCGGTGCGACCAATTGAGTATCCGACCCTACGAATACATCATCTTCTATGATGGTTTTATGTTTGTTCGCACCATCATAGTTACAAGTGATGACACCGGCACCTATATTCACATTGTCACCTACTTCTGCATCACCCACATAGCTGAGGTGGTTTACTTTACTTCCTTTGCCCACCTTGGCATTCTTCAGTTCTACAAAATTACCGATATGGGTTTTTTCAGATAAATTTGTACCTGGACGCAAGCGCGCAAATGGACCTACGCTACTCTCAGCCCCTACGGTTGCATCTTCAATATGTGTAAAAGCGGCCAGCTTAGTGCCTTTTGCTATGGTGGCCTGTTTGATCACACAATTTGGGCCGATGTGCACACTATCTTCAAGCGTGACATCGCCTTCAAAAACACAATTCACATCAATGATGACATCACGGCCACAAGTCAAGCTACCGCGTATATCGATACGATTGGCATCCAGCAAGGTCACGCCTTGTGTCATTAATATTGTGGCTTTGCGCGTTTGGAATTCGCGTTCGATAGCATGTAAATCCTGTTTGGAATTGATGCCGGTCACTGACCATGCATCCACGACAACTTGCGGTATTACTGCAAGGCCTTCATCAACAGATAGCGCAATGATATCGGTTAAATAGTATTCTTTTTGTGCATTATGATTAGATATTTGTGACAGCCAGTTCTTTAGCTGAGCATTCGGCATAGCCATAATACCGGTATTCACTTCTTGAATGGCACGTTGAGTAGCACTGGCATCTTTATGTTCAACAATCGCAAGCACTTGTTCATCAGCATTGCGCACAATACGGCCATAGCCGGTAGGATCCTCTTTAATAAAGGTTTGAACGACTAAATGCAGATCTGCCAGCTTTAACATTTCGCGGCATGCATCCACATCCACTAGCGGCACATCGCCTAATAATATTAGTATGGAACCATCATCCGTCAGCGCGGGCAGGGCTTGTTGTACGGCATGCCCCGTCCCCAATTGCTCTGCCTGCAGTATCCAGTGTAAATCTTCACCTGGGGTTTGCTGCTGAACCTGTTCACCGCCAAAACCATACACAACGATAATTTTTTGTGGGTTCAGTTGCCGTGCCGCATCAATCACATGGTGCAAAATCGGCTTGCCGCCGATGGCATGCAATACCTTAGGCAGGTCGGACTGCATACGCGTGCCTTTGCCTGCGGCAAGAATAATAATGTTCAGGTCATTCATATTGTTATTTTAGCTCAGAAACAAAAAAGGCGACTCGAGAGCCGCCTGTTATTTTGTTTGCGATTTTTCTTAGTGAACCGATTTACGCAATTTTTGGATTGCCTGAATTTGTGCCACTGCTTCTGCCAGCTCAGCTTGCGCTGCTGCATAGTTGATTTCGGAAGAACGATTTTTCAGCGCTTCTTCAGCCGCTTCTTTGGCTGCGATGGCTTTGGCTTCGTCCAGATCCTGACCACGGATAGCAGTATCTGCCAGCACAGTGATGACACCCGGTTGTACTTCCAGCATGCCGCCAGAAATATAAATCACGGTTTCATCTTTATCGCCGGTTTGCTTGATACGCAAAGCACCTGGCTTGATGGTCGTAATCATTGGTGCATGGTTTGGGTAAATACCCACTTCACCAGCGCCTGCTGGTGCCACAACGAATTCAGCTTCGCCGGAGAAGATAGATTCTTCAGCGCTTACGACATCGATATGCACAGTATTTGCCATAATGTTCTCTTTCTATTTCACTGAATATTCATTAAACAAGCAGGTGCAAACCACCTGCCTGCATAACAAATGATTAGTTCAGTGTTTTAGCTTTCTCAACAGCTTCTTCGATACCACCTACCATGTAGAACGCTTGCTCTGGCAAGTGATCGTATTCGCCGGCAACAATTGCTTTGAAGCCTTTGATGGTTTCTTTCAATGGTACGTATTTGCCTGGCGCGCCAGTAAATACTTCAGCCACGTGGAAAGGTTGTGACAGGAAGCGCTGGATTTTACGTGCACGGCCTACGGACAGTTTGTCTTCAGGAGACAATTCATCCATACCCAGAATCGCGATAATATCGCGCAATTCTTTATAGCGTTGCAGTGTTTGCTGAACGCTACGTGCAACGTTGTAATGCTCTTCACCAACAACCAGCGGGTCCAGCTGGCGTGAAGTTGAATCCAGTGGATCAACCGCTGGGTAAATACCTAAAGAAGCAATATCACGTGACAACACAACTGTAGAGTCCAAATGCTGGAAAGTAGTCGCTGGTGATGGGTCGGTCAAGTCATCCGCTGGTACGTAAACCGCTTGGATAGAAGTAATAGAACCCACTTTAGTTGAAGTAATACGCTCTTGCAGGCGGCCCATTTCATCAGCCAGGGTAGGTTGGTAACCTACCGCTGAAGGCATACGGCCCAGCAACGCAGATACTTCAGTACCGGCCAATGTGTAGCGGTAGATGTTATCTACGAAGAACAATACGTCACGGCCTTCGTCACGGAAT
>DATHWT010000153.1:0-14550 GCA_035460345.1 Methylophilus sp.
TTGTTGCAGGGCTTTAGCGCCTTCAACACCGGGTTTGCCGGTCGGGATATTGATTTCAAGTATGCGTTGTTCGGCAAACAGGGAGAAGCTTTGCAAAAACTGGCTGACCTGGCCCCAGTTGAAGTAGCGTTCTACAGAAAAGCTGGCGCGTTCCTGCGCACCATGCTGCCTGGCTGCTGCACGAATTTGATCCAGGGATTCGGTAATGGATAACGGCTCGTCACCTGCCAGCACAAATAAATGCTGTTTTGGTGGCAGGTGCTGTGACAGTTGCGCAGCTTGAATGCGCATAGACTACTCGGCTTTTTTCAGTGCTGACAAACGGCGCAAGATACCATTCAGGACGTCTGTCTGCATGCTTTCAGTGAGCAGTTTTTGCTCTTGCTGTTTAGCCAGCAAGTTGGCATCGTTATAGGTATAGTCACGACGGCCTTCCATCACCAGGGGCAGGCTCCAGGTCGGTTCGCCTGCAATCTTGGTACGGTATTGCACACGGTAGTACAGTTCGTATTCCCGCACCACACCGGTACCGCTCAAGGAAAGAATGCGTTGCTCGTTTTCTTCCTTCAGTAGTTCGAGGTGTAACTCGGCATCTTCAGAACTTTCGACCAGTTTAATGCCTTGCGCGGTCAGTGCTTTGCGCAAAGGCGCAGAAATGGTGGAGCTGCCGGAAATGAACATGGTCTTGAATGCGATTGGCGATGGCTGGCGCAATTGAAAACCGCAGGAGGTCAACGCTGCCATAAATACCAGCCAGCCACAAGCTTGCAGAAAACCGGCAAGCGAAAACCGGTTCAGCGACAATGGTGTCAGGCGGGAAAGCAGCATGTTCATCCTTTCTATGTATGCAACGCTAGCATGGGCTAGCCAACCACAATATTAATCAATTTGTTTGGTACGACAATGATTTTTTTAACGCTACCTTCGTTAAGGAACTTCTGCACGAAATCCTGGTTGACGGCAGTCGCTTCAATCTGTTCTTTTGCCATACTCTTGGGAATGTTGATGCTGCCGCGCAGTTTGCCATTCACTTGGACCACATACTCCACCTCGTCCTGCACCAGCGCCGAATTGGCAGGCTCCGGCCATTTGGCAGCCAGGATATCTTCGCCCAGGTTAAGCGTTTGCCACATCACTTGGGCGATATGCGGGGCGATAGGTGACAGCACGCGTAACAGGATGCTGTAGCCTTCAAAAGCCACGGCTGACCAGTCTTTTTCTGCGTCTTTCTGTACCTTTTCCAGTGTATTCAGGATCTTCATGCAGGCGGAAGCCACGGTGTTGAATTGCAGCTTGGCCAGGTCCATATTGGCCTGTTTCAAAACCGTATGAATCTCACGTCTGTGATTGGCCAGTTCGCCGGTCAGTTTGTTAGGCATTTCTGCCGCTTGCGTTTCAGACAAGCTGTAACCGTAATTCCACACGCGTTTCAGGAAACGGTGCGAGCCTTCCACACCGCTGTCTGACCATTCCAGCGTTTGCTCAGGAGGTGCGGCAAACATCATAAAGAAACGGGCGGTGTCGGCGCCGTATTGCTCAATCAGTGATTGTGGATCCACGCCGTTACGCTTGGATTTGGACATCGTGCCTATGCCCTGGTAATCAATAGTCGAGCCATCAGCGACCAGTTTGGCACCAGTGATCTTGCCATTGTCATCCTGCACCAGTTCGACTTCTTCAGGCGCAAAATACTCGATGCCGCCTTTGGCCGTGCGACGCGAGAAAATATGGTTGAGTACCATGCCTTGCGTCAGCAGGTTGGCAAACGGTTCGTCATAATTGACCAGGCCGAGGTCACGCATGACCTTGCTCCAGAAGCGCGAATACAGCAGATGCAGGATGGCATGTTCAATACCGCCAATGTACTGATCTACCGGCATCCAGTGGTTGGTTTGTGCATCGACCATCGCATCTGCGCTGAAGCCTGATGCATAGCGTGCGTAATACCAGCTGGAATCGACAAAGGTATCCATGGTGTCGGTTTCGCGCTTGGCAGGTTTGCCACAGCTTGGGCAGGCACAGTTTAAAAAGTCTTCGCGTTTATTCAGCGGGTTGCCTGAACCATCAGGCACGCAGTCTTCAGGTAGCTTGACTGGTAACTGGTCATCCGGTACCGGCACGCTGCCACAGCTGTCGCAATGGATGATGGGGATAGGGCAGCCCCAGTAGCGTTGGCGGGAAATGCCCCAGTCACGTAGGCGCCAGTTGGTCTGTTTGCCGCCCAGGTCTTTTTCGGCAAGGTCAGCAGCTACCGCATCTATCGCTTGTGCATAATTGAGGTCGTTGTATTTCCCTGAGTAAATGCAAACACCTTTGCTTTTCTCGCCGTACCATTCCTGCCAGGCGCTGTTATCAAAGGATTGATCCATCACGCTGATGACCTGCTTGATTGGCAGGCTATATTTTTTGGCAAAACCAAAATCACGTTCGTCGTGCGCCGGCACGGCCATCACGGCGCCTTCACCATAAGTCATCAGCACATAATTACCAACCCAGACTGGTACCTGTTCACCAGTCACCGGGTGAGACACGGTGAGGCCGGTATCCATGCCTTCTTTTTCCATGGTCGCCATATCGGCTTCCATGACGGAGCCTTGCTTGCACTTGTCGATAAAGGCTTGCAGGTTTGAATTGTTTTGCGCGGCATGTGTCGCCAATGGATGTTCGGCAGCAACTGCACAGAAGGTGACGCCCATGATGGTATCGGCGCGCGTAGTGAATACCCACAGTTTACCGTCGTCAATCAGATTGCCATCACTATTTTGAATCGTATGCGGAAACGCGAAACGTACGCCTACGCTTTTGCCTATCCAGTTGGCTTGCATGGTTTTGACACGCTCTGGCCAGCCAGGCAGTTTATCCAGGTCATCCAGCAGTTGCTGGGCGTGACCGGTAATGTTCAGGTAATAGCCAGGGATCTCTCGTTTCTCAACCAATGCACCCGTGCGCCAGCCGCGGCCATCAATCACCTGCTCATTGGCAAGCACGGTTTGATCGACCGGGTCCCAGTTCACCACCTGGGTTTTTTTGTAAGCAATGCCTTTTTCCAGCATGCGCAGGAACAGCCACTGGTTCCATTTGTAATATTCAGGCTGGCAGGTCGCCAGTTCACGACTCCAGTCAATGGCAAAGCCGAGTGACTGTAATTGTTTGCGCATGTAGGCAATGTTGTCATAGGTCCATTGCGCTGGCGGCACCTTGTTCTGGATGGCAGCATTCTCGGCAGGCAGGCCGAACGCATCCCAGCCCATAGGCTGCAAAACGTTGAAACCTTTCATGTGATGGTAGCGGCTGAGTACATCGCCAATCGTGTAGTTGCGCACATGGCCCATGTGCAGCTTGCCGCTAGGGTAGGGAAACATGGACAAACAGTAGTATTTTGGTTTGCTGCTTTCAGGCTTGGCTAAAAAGCTTTGTCTCGCGCCCCAGAATTGCTGTGCCTGTTGTTCGACTTCTTTATATGGATACTGCTGTTGCATGGGGATTGGGACGCAATGACGAAAACAATAATTATACCTGAGAACCCTGCTGCTTGTTGTTTGTGAGGGGCATGACAGCGGCATGGCAAACAGGGATGTCGGCTGATATAACCCAATAAATTGGCTGATTGGTCTTTATGAACCAATATAAATGCGGTGTTTTGATTCTTTTTGCAGACCGATTTGATCTTGTAAGTATATTTGCATAAATAAATCAACGAGATAATGATTATCTAAACTGCATTGGTGTAAATGTTGCTTATTCTTCCCCGTCATTTTTATCACAAGAGGACGAAGAGGATGTACACAACTAATAAAAAAATCATATTCGCTGCCACTGCAGTAGCGATGGGTGTCAATGTTTCAAACAGTTTTGCAGAAACACAGGGAAATAAAGCCGAGTCTTTAGAAGTGGATTCAGTCGTAGTCAAAGGTATTTTGCCGGACCGCCTGGAAACGGTGCCTGGTTCATATAGTGTGGTCGATGAAAAAGCCCTGAATGAACGCAGGCCGTTTTCGCTGCAGGAGGCTATCAATCATGTGCCCGGCGTACACATTGTTGGCGAAAATACGTTTGGCCTGGGCGTGAATATCGGGGTCAGAGGCATGGATCCAAGACGTACATCACGCACATTACTCATGGAAGATGGCATGCCATTATTCCTGGGGCCATATGGTGACCCTTCGGCCCATTACACAACCCCTATCGAACGCGTACAACGCATCGAAGTAGTAAAAGGCTCTGGCCAGATATTATACGGCCCGCAGACGGTAGGCGGCATGATCAACTTTGTTACCAAGCCGGTGCCAAAAAATGGGTTTGAAGGCAGTATCACCGGTATGGCGGGTAACAATGACTTTACCGGCTTTGCCGCAAACCTGGGTGTGGGTGGTGAGCAGGGCGGCATCATGATCGATGCGATACAGAAAAAAGGCGATGGTATCCGCAAGAACCATGACTTTGAAATGCGCGAGCTGATGGTAAAAGGTCAGTTGAATCTGACTGAAAGCCAGAGAATCATTGCAAAAGTCGGGTACTATGAAGAGAATTCCCACGTATCCGAAACCGGTTTAGGCGCCATTGAATACGCGCAGGACAAATACCAGGCACCTACCGGAAAAAATGACAAGTTCGAATACGAGCGCAAGTCATTGCAGTTACAGCATATATTCGATATCAATGCCAACGCTACCTTAACCACAAATGCCTATTATGTGGATGCATTCAGAACCTCCTTCAGGCAAATCAATGCACCGGGTACTTTAAACGACGACACGCAAACCGGTGTTTCGGTCATGGACAGGTGTGAGGGTCTGGGCCCGGCAACCGTTGCGAATGCAGCGCAATGTGGTGGCCGTCATCGCCCCAGAAGCTATGATTACTACGGTTTTGAACCTCGTTTAGATATTAAGCATAGCTTGTTTGGGATTGATAGCTCAGCAGTGGTTGGTTTCCGTTACCATGAGGAAGGTAATAAGCGCCAGCAGTTCAGGGATAGTGATCCTAGAGCACAAAGCTTATCTTATGCCAAAGCATTCGGTTCTTTCAGGGAAGATATCCGCATTGATATTGAAGCCAAATCCTACTATGCGCAAAACACCTTTTACCTGGGTGACTGGACATTAACCCCGGGTTTGCGTGTTGAGGATTACAAAAAGAAAATCAATGTGCTGCAGGCTGAAGGCGACCCACAAGGGTTTGCCAAAACCAATAGCCAGACCGTATGGTTGCCAGGCATAGGCACCACCTGGAACGGCATTGCGAATACGACAGTATTTGCAGGGATACACAGGGGATTTGCACCACCAAGACCCTCACGTGATATCAACTTTGATGATCTGGCCGGGCTGGATGCGATCAGCAGTACGCGTGCGGAAGAAAGCACCAATACTGAAGTGGGTTTACGCTCTTCTTATTTCAAAGGGGTCGGTTTTGAAGCCACATTGTTCAATATCGATTTTGATGAGATCGTGATTCAAAGAAACGCGGGTGACTTTATCAATGCCGGTAAATCACAGCAAACTGGCCTGGAACTGGCAGCACGGGTAGATTTCGGCAGGATTTATGACAGCCCGCATAATTTCTACATTGCCGGTAATTACACAAACCTGTTTACTGCCAAGTTCAAGAAAAACACCGACGAAACCACCGGCGGCAATCGCTTGCCTTATGCGCCACGCGATATCGCTTCCATCAACTTTGGTTATCAGCATCCAGTCGGCATTAACGCACGCATCGGTGTGGATTACGTGAGCCAGCAATATGTGGACCCGGATAACACCACGGTTGAGAGCCTGGATGGTCAGGAAGGTAAAATCCCTGCGTATACTTTGCTAAATGCGTCTATCAACTTTAGAGCAGTCGGGTCCAAGCTTACTTACTTTATGAGCGGGCATAACCTGGCGGATAAAGAGTACTTGATCAGCCGTGTGGATGGTAAAGTGGCTGGCCGTCAACGCCAGGTTTTTGCTGGTATTCGTTACGATTTCTAGACTTTACTAGCGCCGTACAGGTAACAAAAAGCCCGTCGTTCAATGAACGACGGGCTTTTTTATTAACCGTGGAATCGTTATTTCAATGCAGCAAAGATTTCTTCTTTAATGGCATTCAACTCACCCAGGCCATTGACCTTGACGTATTGTGGCGCGCCGCTAACACCGGATTTAGCCCAGTCCGAGTAGTAGCCTATCAGCTGCTCGGTCTGGTCGTGATACACCTGCAAGCGTTTGAGCACGACTTCTTCCTTGTCGTCATCACGTTGCACCAGTTCTTCACCGGTAGTGTCATCTTTGCCCGCGACTTTTGGCGGGTTGAATTTAACATGGTAGGTACGGCCGGAAGCAGGGTGGCTACGGCGGCCGCTCATGCGTTCTACAATCGCTTCATCAGGTACATCGATTTCAACCACGTAATCAATGGCGACGCCTGCGTTTTTCATGGCTTCGGCTTGCGGAATCGTGCGCGGGAAACCGTCAAACAGGAAACCATTGGCGCAATCTGCATCTTTAATGCGCTCTTTCACCAGGCCGATAATCACTTCATCAGGCACCAGGCCGCCCGCATCCATGAATTTTTTGGCTTCCAGGCCCAGCTGAGTGCCTGCTTTCACGGCTGCACGTAACATATCACCAGTAGAAATTTGCGGAATGTTGTATTTTTCTTTGATGAAAGTGGCCTGGGTACCTTTACCGGCACCGGGTGCACCCAGCAGAATCAAACGCATGTCATGCTCCAGAAGATTGTTTTTGAGTAAATAAGGATTATATCAGGCTAGAAAAAGCTGACCTATACTGAATTGGTCTAAACCTAATTGGTTGAACTGAATTCGGTAAGTGGGTTGGCAGCAATGTAATTGCTGATGGTCACAAATTCGGCGACGCTCAGGTTTTCGGCCCTTAATTGTGAGTTGATATCCAGCGCAATAAAACCGCCATCATCCAGCAGGCCTTTGAGTGTGTTGCGCAAGGTTTTACGACGCTGCCCGAACGCTGCCATCACCACTTTTGCAAACAGGGCTTCATCGCTGGCCGGATAAGGGAGTTGTGCATGCGGCACGCAACGCACAAAAGCTGACTCTACTTTAGGGGCGGGCTCAAATGCTTCTGGGGGTACAGTGATCAGATATTCCATTTGCAAACGGTATTGCAGCATTACTGAAAGGCGTCCGTACTCGGAAGTGGAGGGCGCTGCCACCATGCGTTCTACCACTTCTTTTTGCAGCATAAAATGCATATCGATGATCTGCGCGGTGTTTTCCAGCAGCTTGAACAGGATAGGACTGGAGATGTTGTATGGAAGATTACCGACCACGCGGATTCGTTCGCCTATGCTACTGAAGTCAAACTTCAGCACATCCGAATTATGGATGGTGATTTTTTCAGCAGGGTAAAAAGACTGCATCCACTGAATAATATCGCGGTCGATCTCGACCACATGCAGGTGATCAAGCTGTTTGATTAAAGGTTGCGTCATGGCGCCCAGGCCGGGGCCGATTTCAACCATCAGCTCATCTGGCGCTGGTTGGATCGCTGTGATCAGGCTGCCGATAATGCCTTGATCAGTCAGGAAGTTTTGTCCGAAGCGCTTTTTTGCCAGGTGTCTCATGTACTCGAATATTCTTGAATTGTGTGATTCGCCAGCAGACTGGATTAACCAGCTGCGACGCGTTTGTGTACGATTTCAATGGCCAGGTTGATAGCGCTGAGCATGCTGCCGACATCGGCTTGTCCGGTACCGGCAATATCCAGCGCTGTGCCATGGTCCACCGAGGTGCGGATGATAGGCAAGCCGAGAGTGACATTGACGCCTTCCCCAAAGCTGGCATGCTTGAGTACGGTCAGGCCCTGGTCATGGTACATCGCCAGAAAAGCATCTGCCTTGGCCAGGTTTTTCTGTGAAAACATGGTGTCAGCGGGCAATGCGCCTGTCAATTGCATGCCTTCTGCGCGTAATGCATCCAGCACAGGGTTAATGGTATTGATTTCTTCGTCGCCCAGGTAACCATTTTCACCGGCATGCGGATTCAGGCCAGCGACATAAATAGTGGGGTTGCTGATGCCAAATTTTTGCACAAGGTCTTGATGCAAAATACGCAGCGTGGTGGTCAATGACTCGCGGGTAATGGCGTTGCTGACCTGCGTCAGCGGCAGGTGGGTGGTGGCTAGTGCCACACGCATGCCGCCGCCAACCAGCATCATCACTACTTGCGATGTGCCTGTGGTGTCAGCCAGGTATTCAGTGTGGCCGGTAAAGGCTATGCCTGCATCATTGATAATGCCTTTATGCACAGGCGCGGTCACCATGGCGTCAAACGTATCTGCTTCGCAGCCTTCACGTGCTTGATCAAGCATGGCTAATACATATAGGCTGTTTTTCGGGTCCAGCGTGCCTGCCGTGACAGTAGCACCCGCACGCACAGGCAGTACACATAAACTGCCATCGCCCGCATGTGCAGGGGCAACGTTTTCATAGCAATGCAGGGTTAAAGGAATATTTAATTGTGCTGCCCTGGCCTGCAAGGCATGTGGGTCGGCCAGGATCACCAGTGCGGCTGGCATTGCGGTGTGCGCCAGTTTGACACAGATATCCAGGCCTATCCCGGCAGGCTCACCAGCGGTAATTGCAATACGGGGGAGGGTACTCATCCGGTCAGACTATATACTGGCATTTAAACTTGTCTTACTATTTAAAATTTGTCTTCTAAACGCAATTCGACAAACGCTTTGTCACGCAGCTCGTGTATCCACTCGTTATAAGCCTCTTCTGCTTTACGTGTGCGGATTTCCTGGCGTGCTTTCAGACGCTTGGACTCTTTGGACATGTCCTGTTTGCGGCGCTCTATGACCTGGATAATATGCCAGCCAAACTGGCTGCGCACAGGCGAGCTTACTTCGTTGGGTGCCAGTTCGGCCATGGCTTTTTCGAACACCGGCACCGTATCGCCCGGATTGATCCAGCCCAGGTCACCACCATTAGATGAACTGCCGTCGTCAGAGTATTGGCGCGCCATATCCTGGAAAGGGGTGCCATGATCGATACGTTCCTTGATGGATTCGATTTTTTGTTGCGCCTCTTTGTCCGACAGCACTTCATTTGGCTTCAGCAAGATGTGGCGGACGTGGGTTTGGTCTACGATTAAGGTGCTGGCACCTGCGCGTCTTTCGTTCAGTTTGAAAATATGTACGCCGCTACCGCTACGTATAGGGCGTGAAACACCACCGACATCCAGTGTTTTGATCAGGTCTACGAACTGGGGAGGCATTTGCTGGCCACTACGCCAGCCGAGTTCACCACCTTCAAGCGCATTGGGTGCGTCAGAAAAGTTGGCTGAGGCTTTCTCGAAACTCATGCCTTCGGACATGGCTTTAATCGCCTGTTCGGTGCGGGCCCTGGCCTTCTGAATATCTTCCGGTGAACTGTCTTCCGGGAGGCGGATCAGAATCTGGGAAATATTAAATTCGTCCAGATCACCTTCTTTTTCCTGTGTCGTCAGATAGTTATCAATTTCAGCTTCGGAAATATTGACCTTGTTATCTACATCACGCTCCCGCAAACGGGTGAGGATGATGTCATTGCGGATATCTTCACGGAATTTGTAAAACTTGGTGCCGTCTTCTTCGAGTGCTTTTTTAAACGCAGGCATGCTCAACTTGTTTTGTTCGGCAATACGCTCTATGGTTTTATCCAGTTGCGCATCGTCTACTTTAATCCCTGTTTGCCCTGCCAGCTGTAATTGCAGGCTATCGACAATCAGGCGTTCCAGGATCTGCTTTTGCAGCACGTCTTCCGGCGGTAATTCCACGCCTTTTTTGGTCATTTGTGCTTTGACCGATTCCAAACGGTCCAGCATTTCGCGTTCAGTGATCACGGATTGATCCACCACCGCGATAATTCTGTCCATTTTTTCGATAGGAGGTTTGTCTGCCGCACTGATGTTCGCTGAGACGCCCAGCAACAGCGCAACGCCGACAGCGGATGGTAAGAATGTTGATAAGTATTTCATCATTGGGTGTTCTGGTCTCTGTAAATTCCCGGGATGTCATTGGTGCGCATATAGGTCGGGATATTGCGCTTGATGACGTTTAATGGATTGGCGCCGATAGAAGTCAGCCCACCCAGTTCGAGTTGAAAAAACATGGCATAGTTCGCGTCAGCTGTCGCGGTTTGTACGCGTTGCATGACGCCTCTCGCTTGCCAGCAACCGGCATCATACTCCAGCCCGGCTAGAAGTTGAACCGCGTTGCCGTCGCGTATCGAATAGTTTAAGCGACCCACGCCATACCATCCTGAACCTAAGGGCCATTGGCCTGCCGTATCAATTTGCTCAATGTTGTTAGCAGTATAGCGATAACCAAAACTGAATGATTTGCCGGGTTCCGGGTTATAACGCAGCAAAAAGTTGCTACGTTCCATATTCCCTCTGTCAGGGTCATATTGCCAGTAAGTATCCAGGTTCAACCGGCTGGAAAGCCGCGCAGTAAACGCTGCCAGAATGTCAGAAGACTTACGCGAGCTTGGCGTTGTATTAGGTAGAAAAACCTGTTGATCTTCAAAGTAAAGGCGTTGGCCCAAGGTGCCGCTAAGTCTCTCAATGCCCGTCTCACTATCTATCAAACGGCTGGTCAGTGCCAAGGTTACCTGGTTTGCATTGTTGATGCGGTCATCACCACTGAACTGATTTTCATAGAAAATAGAGTTCTGGTTCAGTGTGGTAAACGCGGTATCAAAAATCGGTATCTTGGTTTGATCACGGTAAGGGATGTACAGGTAATAGGCACGAGGTTCGAGAGTATGTGTATAGCCGGTATCGAAAATATTGGTCTCCCGGTCAAAATATACCCCAGAATCCACGCTGACAATCGGCAAGGTCCTGTTGATCTGGTTATATTCCTCCGAATAACCTACTGGCAGGTTATTGCTTAAGCTGTATTGAGTAGACTGGATTCCGACTTTGGGCGTGATGTAACCAAATGAATTTTTCATCGGGTAGGAAATCGTGGGGTACACACTCATCCTGCTGCCTTCAGGTTGTCTTCCTGCTTCGGCCATACTGCTGAAATTCACATATTGTGCACCGGTTTGAGTGGTAAAACCTTTCCACTCATTGTTATAGCTCATAGTTAACTGTGGCAAGCGCTGGTAAACATATGAAATGTTATCCAAGTTCTGGTAGCGCTGTACCGTACCATTAAATGTCAAATGCTCACTGTTGTAGTTCACAAAAGCAGTTTGACCAAGGTTAACGCGGGAAGTCACCTGAATTCTGGTCGCCATTTCTGAGAAGTATTTATCATCAGATACCTTTTCCAGACTGTAACCGCCAGACCAATGCGGATTAAATTGCTGACGGTGGGCTAGTTTTGCATAAAACCGGTTTTGCCCGGTCATGCTGTCATTATCCAGGTATTCCAGGTTGTTCGAACCGGAGTAAGACTCACCCAGATAACGGAATTCACTTTGCAGTTGTATGCCGCGCTTGCTTAAAAAACGGGTAGCAATCGTCGCATCCATATCCGGACTTATATTAATATAATAAGGCGTCAGCAGCTCAAACCCGCTTCTCGAGGTAGAGCCCCACAGAGGCGCCAGAAAACCCGTTTTACGCTGGTTGTTGTAAGAAAAGCTCATCCACGGTGTATAAAGGATGGGTACACCTTTAAACTCAACATAAGCGTTTATCGCTTCGCCGGTACGCGTGTAGTCATTCAATTCCAGGCTAGTGGTTTTGATATACCAGTCATCAACATCGGCAGCACAGGAAGTGTAGCTGGCATTTTTAAGGCGCTTGATATTTTGCCCTTCAAAAAACACCGTTTTTGCGGATGCTCGGATATTATCAAACGACGTTTGATTTTGCTGATCACTGTAAGACTGATTGTCTTCAAGGTAACGTTTGGGGTCACTGACTAGAATCGCATCATCACGTAATAGAGGGCTACTATCCTGATCGCTTGGCCTGGGCGGCGCACTTTTAAACTCAATCGTGACATCGCGCATTTCACCAATGTTTTCACTGAGGCGCATGCGCAACATTGGCCCTTTAATGGTGGTGGTTCCAGCCGAAATCTCCGCATTACCGTCTACCTGCAATTCATCGTTTTGCATGTCATAACGGATTTCATCACCGGTGACTTGCTGGCCATCCTTGCGGATCATGGCATTGCCGGTGGCCCACATCTGTCTGTCCATGCGCAGTTTGAGTGTGTCGCCTTCGATCTCGACCGCGCCTGGCAAACTGGCATTTTCGGCCATCACTACAGGTGGCGTAGTGCTTTCTTCAGCCCGCGCTTGCCCGGACGCCATGGTGCCGGTCGCCACCAGCGCCAGAATCAGGCGTATGCCGCGCTCCCGTGAAGTGGAGGAATGAGCTTGCAAATTAGTCAAAGAGTGATAGTTTCAGTAGGCTCCGCGGGTCGCAGAGTGGTTATATGCATGCAATTCGTGCCACCTGGCCGGATGCCCCATTCATTTGGGCTATATTATTCATTAAAACGCTTAAAAAGTCATTTTTCACTTAAAATGTGAGCCGCATTTTAACAGCAAGCGAGTGTACTTGAATCGCTTATTCATGATCCGGGAAAATTTGTGGACAGAACACAACAACTTGAACAATGGCTGGCGCAGGTCCTAGACCAGCCTTATACGCTTACCACGGCTTCCGCCGATGCCAGTTTCAGGCGTTATTTCCGCGTGCATCTGCCGCAACAAACCCTGATTGCGATGGATGCGCCACCGCCTCAGGAAGACTGCAGGCCGTTCGTGAATGTTGCCAAGCTATTGCTGGATGCCGGTTTAAATGTACCAAAAGTGATTGCCCAGGATGTCTCGCAAGGCTTTCTGCTGCTAAGTGATCTGGGTAACGATACTTATCTGTCCCAACTCAATGCTGGAAACGCCAAGACTTTGTATGGTGATGCCTGCCAGGCATTGATCAAGATGCAACTGGCCACTGATCAACAAGCTTTCCCTCTTTATGATGCCGCCTTGCTGATGCGCGAGTTGCAGTTGTTCCCCGAGTGGTATGTTGCTAAACATCTGGGTAAAACATTGTCAGCAGACCAGCAGGCAGTGCTGGATAAAACCTTTGCCCAGTTGATAGACAATATTCTGCAGCAACCGCAGGTGGCTGTGCACCGTGACTACCATTCGCGTAACCTGATGGTCACCGCAGAAAATAACCCGGGTGTGCTCGACTTTCAGGATGCGGTGATAGGCGCCATCACTTATGACCTGGCCTCTCTGTTCAAAGATGCTTATATCCGCTGGGAGGAAGAAGACTTGATGGATTGGGTGGTGCGTTACTGGCAGGCGGCCAAAAAAGCCGGGTTGCCGGTGAATGAGGATTTTGGCGCCTTCTATAAAGATTTTGAGTGGATGGGCATACAGCGCCACATCAAGGTGCTGGGCATTTTTGCGCGGTTATATCACCGGGATGGCAAAGATGGTTATCTCAAGGATATGCCCCTGGTCATGCAGTATTTGCAGGCAGCATGCGAACGCTACGTCGAGCTGCGTCCGTTCCTCAGGTTATTGCAGTCGCTGGAAAAGGCGGATTAACGGTGCGGGCAATGATACTGGCGGCGGGTCGCGGCGAGCGCATGCGCCCGTTAACCGATCATACGCCCAAACCATTGCTGGAAGTGGGCGGCAAATCGCTGATCGTGTGGCATATCCAGCGGCTGGCGAAGGCTGGTATTACTGAGATTGTCATCAACCATGCCCATTTGGGGCAGCAGATTGAACAGGCTCTGGGCAATGGGCAGCAGTGGCAGGTGCATATCCAATACAGCCCTGAACAGACCGCACTCGAAACCGCTGGTGGTATTGCAAACGCCTTACATTTGCTGGGTGACCGGCCTTTTCTCGTGGTGAATGGCGATGTATTTACGGATATTGACTATGAGACCGTTGAACTGGAGGCCGGCAAGCTGGCGCATCTGGTCATGGTCGATAACCCTCCGCAACATGCGCAAGGTGACTTTGCCTTGCGGCATGGACTGATTCAACAGGCAGCCGACCATAAGCTGACATTTTCAGGTATTGGAGTTTATCATCCTGATTTGTTTCAATCGATTCATAGGGGCGAAGCTGCCAAACTGGCGCCATTAATAATAAGCGCCATGCAGCAGGGGCTAGTCAGCGGGCAACACCACACCGGCATGTGGCATGATATTGGCACGCCGGAACGCTTAAAACAGCTTGATGAATGGCTACACACAGCAAAAAATCAGGGGAAATCATGAGACCACCATATGAACATAAAACCGATAAACTTGCGCACCAGGCATTAATGTGGATAGAGCGTTTGGGGCTGGCGCTTGTCACTATCGCCACTTTCTTCTCGCTGGCTCATGAATTGGCTCGTATGTGGAACGTCGGCATGGTGGGACTGGGAGACCTGCTACAGCTATTTTTGTATCTGGAAGTGTTTTCCATGATTAATAGCTATTTTGGTACCGGAAAACTGCCTATGCGGTATCCAATTTATATTGCGATGGTGGCTTTAGCACGCTATCTGTTACTGGATATGAAGGAGATGACCGAGACACATATGTTGGCGGTATCTGCTGC
>DATHWT010000154.1:0-4863 GCA_035460345.1 Methylophilus sp.
GATCAGCATGCCAGACCATTGATAGGTATAGCGTTTGCCGCGCAAAATTCCGAACAATGGCGCCAGCAAAGGCAGGGTTTTTAAAAACAGCAAACTGCCGCCGCTGCGTAAGGGCGCCCAGAAGATTTCCCAACCCAGGCATAGCAAAATCAGGCATAGCAGACTAAGGCTTGCGGCCAGGCGGCTCCATTTCAAAATGCTGTCTATCATGATCTACAGGCTTGCGCGAGGGCGACCAGGGCTTTGCGGGCATCCATCGCGTTTAGCACCGGTTTTTCAAACTGAAAGCGTAACTGACCGTAGATTTCTTCGCCTTGGGTGTATTTGACGTCAAAGCCTTCGGCATCCAGGCCTATCATCTCTGCCTGGTCGGCGGTCACACTGTGGATGTGCTGGCAATATTCCAGCATGCTGTCGATATGATCATCGTTCATATGCGACACGATGCCGGCTTCCTGCGCGGCCAGCATGCTGTCTGACAAATCCTCATTCAGGCTGTCGCCTTCAAACCAGTCTACACGGCCAAGTCCGGCGATATAGCGCACATGTTCTACGCGAACGCGGTAAAGGTGGAATTCATCCAGGTCATAGTAAGTCACTGCATCGGGAAAATAGCGCAGGTAGCGGGCACGGAAATCAGCGTCATTTTTTTCGCAGGGCAGCGCTTCGCCTATCAAGGTCAGTTGCGCCTGTTTGTTTTCCGCCCCGGAAAACACCAGCAGTGAGACTTTGGCATTTTCATGCACATTTTTCGCATGCTCGGCGCTGGCATTGACCAGGATCACTGGCTCGGCCTGCTGGTTACAGACAAAAGGCGCGATAGCACCAAACGGATAGCCCGGGTATTTCATGGAGTAAGTCGACAACACGGCATGGCGTGTGGCGAATAGAAATTGGCGGGCTTCGCGGGTGAGAGCGGCAGACATACAAGTTTCCTCAGTAAACAGTTATTGCAATTTGAGTGCGGTTTCGGCCAGGCGTTTCCCTAAGGCCATGCACAATTTTTTTTCATCGTCTGAGATAGGCTGGTCATCCTTTGCGCCGCCAATATGGCTGGCGCCATAAGGGGTTCCACCGGTCTTGGTCGTCCCCAGCTGCGGTTCAGAGTAGGGCAGGCCGACCATCAGCATGCCGTGATGCATTAAAGGAATCATCATGGTCAGCAACGTTGTTTCGTTGCCACCATGCAGGGAGCCGGTTGAAGTGAACACGGCTGCCGGTTTGCCGATCAGCGCGCCTTTCAGCCACAGGCTGGTACTGCCATCGAGAAAGTATTTCATGGGCGCCGCCATATTACCGAAACGGGTGGGACTGCCCAAGGCCAGTCCGGCGCACTCTTCCAGGTCTTCTAAGGTGGCATAAGGTGCACCAGACGCTGGGATTTCCGGTTCTGTTGCTTCATGATTGGCTGAAATTTTTGGCACGGTACGCACTCTGGCTTTGGCGCCAGGTACACTTTCCACGCCGCGCGCGATCAGTTGCGCCATGTCTTTCACAGCGCCGCCCTGGGAATAATAAAGAATCAGGATATCAGTCATTTTTTTCGTTTGTCGCGTAGTTTCTGTTTTTGGTCGTCTAATTCAAACAAGCCTATTGCATTCACCAGTTCACTGAATTTGGTATAACCGTAATTGCGTGAATCAAAGGCTGAGAAGTTTTTGACGATATGGTTTTTCACCGCGCCCATGGCGGCAAAGCCGGTTTCATCGGAAAGCCCTTCAATGGCTGAGCGGATCAATGATACTAATTTGGTATCCATGGCTAATTGATGTTTGGTTTTTTTACCAATCGGCACCAGCGTCACCTGTTCTTCATCCGGTTTGGCTTTGGTCGTGGCTTCTACCTGCGCAGAAGATTCTTCCTCATTCTTTTCCTGGAGCAGGATTTCAAAATAAACAAACTGGTTGCAGGCTGCCCTTAGCGATTCCGGCGTCTTATTTTCGCCAAAGCCATACACAAACTTGCCTGCTTCACGTAAACGAATCGCCAGCCGCGTAAAGTCGCTATCGCTGGAGACTATGCAGAAACCATCAAGCGGCGCGGTATAAAGTAAATCCATAGCGTCAATAATCAATGCGCTATCGGTGGCATTTTTGCCTTTGGTATTGGCGTATTGCTGAATCGGCTGGATGGCATGTTTGGGTAATACCGGCTTCCATTGCTTGACATGGTCTGAAGTCCAGTCGGCATAAATACGCCTGACACTGATGTCGCCAAATTTGGACATTTCTTCAAACAGTTCATCAATAATAGGAATGACCTTGAACGTGTTATCAGCATCAATCAAGACTGCCAGTCGTGGATTTTTATTGTCCTGCTGCATGCTGTCCTCCTGGATTAATCAAAGCTGAAGCCGTAAAACACATCCAGCGCATTTTCCGAACCGGTTCGGGTTTCAATCGAAATACGGTTGGTTAATTGGTAGGTGAGTTTACCAACATTTAGTAGCCCGACAATGCTTTTTTCATAGCCGACCACCAGTTTGCTGTTGATGCGTTTGCCGACGCTGACCGCGTAGTTAGTGGATCCGGAACCGCGCACATCAATGCTGTCCAGGCCTATGGTCTGCGCGATTTTGGTTTGAAGTGAGACCGAATCCCCTTGCGACAATAAGGCACTGGCCGCGACAGATAGCATGGCCAGATCATTACTGCCGACGGCGGACATTGGTTGCCCCAACACCAGTAGCGATATTTTGTTTTCGTTGCTGGTTTCCGGTGTGGACACCAGTTTCAGTTCCGGTGTTTGCAGGCTGCCGTTGATTTGTATGCCCACTTTTGTGCTTTCCACCTGTCGGGTGGCCAGGATATCCAGGCCGATATTCGGGATCTTGCCGCTGAAAATCAGTCTGCCGGTTTCGATATTCAACGATTGCCCATAAGCCAGGTAGGTGCCTGTCAAATCCAGGGTGCCGGTTGCAGCCAGGTCATCCAGTGTGCCGTCCAGGCGCATTTTCCCGCTCAGTGCGGCATTCAAGCCTTGTCCGCGCAACATGAACTGTTCAGATTCCTTGAAAGGCAACACCAGGGGTTTGTCGCCGAAATCGAGTCCGAAATCCTGGAACCTCACGCTAGATTTTGTATTGGCAGCAGCGTTTTCCGGCGATTCAATGATGACATCTTCATCCAGCTGTGGCTTATCCGCTTTGGGCAGTTCAAATAAGCCTTTATGAATTTTGAGGTTGCCGCTGATATTGGTGTTTTCACTATTCAGTTGTAACTTGGTGTTCCCGCTCAGTTGCACCCAGCGATCAACGCGGGAGAGTGCCTGCAATCTGTTGAGTTGCGCAGATAAGCCTAACTGCCATTTCTTTTGATTTAAGCCCAATACGCCAGTGGCATCCAGTTGACCGCTTTTACCGGCAAAATGTATCTGGTTGAAAGTGACCTGGTCGCCTGCCATGGTCGCGTTCAAACGACCTTGTTCCAGCCACACGCCTTGTGAAGGTACTTGCAAGGCAAGTGATTCGCCCTGAATAGAGCCTTTGAGTTGCGGGTCTGCCATCACGCCACTGACTTGCGCTTCCACTGCCAGGCTGCCCGCCGGTTGGATGTCGGTGAACAATTTGGCAAACCAGCTCAGTTGCCTGATATCGGCTTTGAGGCTGGCGGAGACCGGTGCAGAATTTTTGATCACAAACCCGGCTGGCGTAGGCGTGACAACGGTGTTACCCGACAATTGCAGGTTGATGGCATCTGCGGATTGTATGGTGCTTTCAACGCTCACTTTGTTATTGTCGGCTTTCACGTTGGCAGACAGTGTTTGCAGGCCCAAGCCCTGCCATTTGGCGTGATTGATGTCATATACTTGCCAGTCGCCTTTACTGCGCTGCAATTGCAAAAAACCATTCAGTCGTTGGTCTAGCTGTATATCCCATTGTGCGGATAATTGCAGATGGTCAGCCGGCAGCGGCGCTGATTGGTCAGGAACCAGCCAGGCGCTTATGGCTTGCAGTGGAAAGTCCTTGAGTGCGCCCCGCGACTGCAATTGCATCATGTCTCCCGCTTGTGCAGCAGCTGCATTTGCGGATTTAGCCGGCCGGTAATTTAATTTTTCCAGTTGCAGTTGACCCTCATACACATTCAATGCCAGCTGTTGCAAATTGAAGCCTTGTGAGGTGCTCCACGACATGGTCGCCGGGTTTGCCAGCTGGAACACTTTTCCGGTGGCATCCTGCAATTGCGTGAGCTGGGCTTGCCAGGACTCGTCTTTCAATGCGCCGTGGAGGGCGAGCTGTATATTGCGTTGCAATAATGGGTCAGCATCTTTGATTTGCAGTGTGAGTTGATGTTGCGCCAGCGTGCCCTTTAAATTAAGTTCTGCTTCAATCGGCGGGCTGTCTGTACCTTGTGTATTTTGTTGCGAGAGCCCATGCAAGTTAATCCGTTGATCTATCGCGGCCTGCGGATTGTCAGACGCTTGCCCTTGCACCTCAAATCCAGCGATGACCAAGCCTTTGGGTAATTGCAATTGCTTGCCAGCCAACTTGTAGCTGGCATGAAAGCCATCTGCCAGATGCTGAAGCGTGCCTTCGCCTTTGACCTGGCCTGAAAATCCCGGCATAAACTGCGCCAGATTGGGTAAATTGGCCTGCCAGGTCAGTTGGCTGCCAGCAGATGGCGTCGGTTGGGTGCTGCGGAGGGTGAACGTGTTTTTATCCAGCTGAGCCAGCAAATCCACCTGGCTGAGTTGCTGCCCTTGCAGTGTCGCCGTGCCACGGACAATCAGTGGTTGCGCTTGCAAGCGGCTGTCTCCGGCATCTACGGTCACTTGAATCGTTCCGTTGTCAGTCAGGTTGCCATCTGCTGTTACTTTTAAATCCATATGCCCCGCCAGCTGCGGATGTACATGCCTGGCCTGGAA
>DATHWT010000155.1:0-6620 GCA_035460345.1 Methylophilus sp.
CATGTATGAATACCAATGTAATGGTGTTCTGTTTAGATTAACGACATGCCTGGCGCAGGTCGTCAACATGGAGATTTAAATGGCTGCTGCTGATGCCACGCTTGCTTCAACAATAGAGTCCACGACTGCGACACCGGATATTTTCGGTAAGATGGGCCAGAAATTGATGTTAGTAGCTGGAATTGCCGCCGTGGTTGCGGTGATGGTGGTGTTTTGGCTATGGAGCCAGAAACCAGATTATCGCGTGCTGTTCTCAAATTTTGCCGATAAAGATGGCGGCGCCATTGTTGCTGAACTCGACAAACTGAATATACCGTACAAATTTTCCGAAGGTGGCAGTGCCATCATGATCCCGGCCGACCAGGTGCACCAGGTGCGCCTCAAACTGGCGGCACAAGGCTTGCCTAAAGGTGGCAATATCGGTTTTGAATTGCTGGAAAACCAGAAATTTGGCGTTTCACAATTTGTAGAACAGGTGAATTTCCAGCGTGGCCTGGAAGGCGAACTGGAGCGCAGTATCCAGTCTATTTCCGCAGTGCAGGCTGCCCGTATTCATTTAGCCATTCCAAAACCTAGCGTGTTCGTGCGCGAGCAGCAATACCCGACCGCTTCCGTATTATTGAATCTGCATAATGGCCGCCGCCTGGATGGTCAGCAAGTCGGCGCTGTGGTACACCTGGTGGCTAGCAGTGTGCCTAACCTTTCGGCAGACCATGTGACTGTGGTCGACCAGAATGGCAATCTGTTGTCTGATAATGCCAATAAAGCCAAACAGAACGGCCTAGACCCTGAGCAAATGGCTTATGTGGAAAATATGCAAAGCAACATCGCCCGTCGCGTAGAGTCTATTATTACGCCGATTGTAGGTGCCAAGAATGTACATGCTGAAGCCAGTGCTGAAATTGATTTTTCAAATACTGAGCAAGCGAACGAATCTTACAAGCCAAACAGCAAGCCTGAAGATATGGCTGTGCGTAGTGCACAGAATCATGAACAGCAAAACAGCAGTGGCAGCAATGGTGCGGTTCCTGGTGCTGTGTCTAACCAGCCACCAGGCGAATCCACCGCGCCTGTCACTGCGCCAGGTGCACAGGGCGGTGATGAAAATGCACCAGCTGCCGCAGCCCCGGCGCCACCACAAAACACACAAAAAGATACCACCACCAATTATGAGCTGGATAAAACTATCAGTTATGTCCAGCAGGCCAAAGGCGGCGTCAAGCGCCTGCACGTAGCGGTTGTGGTGAATCATATTCCAGTCGTAGACAGCACCGGTAAAACCACTTACCGCGCCCTGAATACTGCCGAGAAACAGCAGGTCAGCGACCTGGCCATGCAGGCGATGGGTTTCAACCGTGAACGTGGAGACACTATCTCAGTGGTGAATACACCGTTTATCAGTGAAGCACAGGAAAAACTGGCCGAACCACCATTGTGGAAAGACCCGATGATGATTGAATACGGTAAAGATGCCTTGCGCTTCCTGGCCGGTGTCATCGTGTTGATGATGATCTACAAGAAATTGCTCAAGCCTTTGGCCAATAAACTGACCGGTGCCGATAAAAAGCAGCTGGCGATGGTGGCTGGCGCACCGGCACTTCCCGGTGCTGAGGGCAGCACAGAAGAAGATGCACTGGTGACACTGAGTGGTGATTCGCCGGCATTGCCAGGCGCTGCCAGCACCAGCGCATTGAATGCGACGCTGGAAGCGGCAAAACTGGTGGCAAAGGAAAATCCGCGTATGGTAGCTAACGTGGTATCTAACTGGACCTCGGCGGAGAAATAACACATGGCGTCTGATGGATTAACAAAAAGCGCTATTTTGATGCTGGCGCTGGGCGAAGACGAAGCAGCCGAAGTCATGAAGCACTTGTCGCCGAAAGAAGTGCAGCGGCTGGGCATCGTGATGGCTTCAATGAAACCTGTGCCTAAAGAAGAAGTAGAGGAAGTACTGGAGAAGTTCATGCTGGACTTCGCCGGCAGCAGTGACTTCGGCCTGGATTCAGACAGCTATATCCGCTCGGTGCTGGTGAAAGCGTTTGGCGACGATAAGGCGTCCAATTTATTGAACCGTATCCCGCAATCGCAGGACGCGGCCGGTATCGAAAGCTTGAAATGGATGGATGCGTTCAGTGTGGCTGACTTCATTAAAAATGAACATCCACAGATTATTGCAACGATTCTGTCGCATCTGGAAGCAGAGCAGTCTGCGGAGATTTTAGGACACTTTACAGAACGTTTACGCCAGGATGTGATTCTACGGATTGCCACGCTGGACAGCGTCAAGCCAACCGCATTGCGCGAGCTGAACGAAGGCATGCTGAAAATGCTGGCCGGTAACGATAACCTTAAACGCCAGACCATAGGTGGCGTGAAGACTGCTGCTGAAATCATGAACTACCTGAGCGGCGAGAACGAGGCCAAATTGATGGACGGCCTGAAAAGCTATGACGATGGCATGGCGCAACAGATCATGGATCAGATGTTTGTGTTCGACAATATCAGTGATATTGATGATAGAGGCATACAGGTGCTGTTGCGCGAAGTGCAATCCGATGTGTTGATCGTCGCCCTGAAAGGCACTTCCGAAGAAATGCGCGAAAAATTCTTCCGCAATATGTCTTCACGTGCCGCCGATATGATGCGCGAAGACCTGGAAAGCCGTGGCCCGGTCAAACTGTCTGAAGTCGAGACACAGCAAAAAGTGATTCTGCAAACAGTTAGACGCTTGTCCGATGAAGGCCAGATCATGCTGGCTGGCAAAGGTGACAGCGAGCAGTATGTGTAAAGCATTTTTGAAGGAATATTCAGCATGGTAGCTTCTGCAACACCCAAGGAACAAATGACCGCTTATCAACGCTGGGAAATGGCCAGTTTTGACGATGTGGCTTCCAGTGAGCGCGTCAGGCGCGATCGTGTGCAGGCAGAGGAGAACGCACGTACCGTCAGCCATATCCTCAAGCAGGTCAGGCAGGAAGCCTACGAAGCCGGTTTCAAGACCGGCTATAAAGACGGGCTGAGTAAAGTGCAAACTGAAATTGACGCAGAACGGGCGCAATTGCTGCAATTGTCCGGTAATTTCCAGCAGGCACTCTCCATGCAGGATGTAGCGATTGCAGAATCAGTGCTGACACTGGCGCTGGAACTGTCTAAAGCCATGCTGAAAAGCAAGCTGCAAGCGGACCCGCAAAGCATTATTCCGGTGGTGCTGGATGCCATGCAATACCTGCCACAGGTGAAACAGCCTGCCCGCGTGATTGTGCATCATGAAGATGCCAAAATCCTGCGTGCCAGCATAGGTGAACAGATGAAAGACCAGGGCTGGCAGCTGGTTGAAGATAGCCAGATTGAACGTGGTGGCTGTCTGGTGGAAACTGCTGAAAACCAGATCGATGCTACCAACGAGATGCGCTGGAAACGTCTGGTGCAAGGGTTGTCCCGTTATGATGACTGGCACAAACCTGCTGCAACGAATGAGTAAAAGGGCATTCTACCCTGATGTTGATCCGGTATTAGAGTGACATAAAACATGACCACTGCACACGATGCTGATATGCCATCTGCTATTCCCTCTGAACTGGACCCCGCTGCACAGGCGCCGGCTTCAGAAGCACTGCCAGCCTCACCCGAGGCATTGGCGCTAGATGAAACACCTGAAAGCGACACAGAAAAAACTGCCGCATCCAATCCGGATAATATCCATAGCCAGCGTTGGCAAAGCTATTTGAAAGATTGCCGCGAGATTATCAACCTGGTCGAGCCGCTGGAAGTCGCTGGCCGTATTATCAAAGTCACCGGCCTGGTCATGGTGGCGACCGGTATCAAGATGCCGATTGGTGGCGCCTGCTATATCCCTTTGCAAGATGGTGGCCGTGTAGAAGCTGAAGTGGTCGGCTTTGATGGCGAGAATCTATTGCTCATGCCGCAAACAGCGGTGGAAGGCGTGGTCCCTGGCGCCAAAGTATTCAGTATGGATGTCACCGAAACCCTGCCTAAACCGCAGTTTGGCCGTCCGCCTCGTCGCCGTGCGCAAGACAGGGCACGGCATTTCCCGATAGGTGATGGCTTGCTTGGTCGTGTAGTGGATGCCGCTGGCATTCCGCTTGATGGCCTGGGGCCGATTCCGAACGATGTCACGGCGCCTTTGAGTGGCCGCGTGATCAACCCCCTGATGCGGGCACCGATTGAAGAAACCATGGATGTGGGTGTGCGTGCGATTAACGCCATGCTGACGGTAGGGCGTGGACAGCGCCTGGGTTTGTTTGCCGGTTCAGGCGTTGGTAAAAGCGTATTGCTGGGCATGATGGCGCGTTACACCACTGCTGATGTGATTGTGGTCGGCCTGATTGGTGAACGGGGCCGTGAAGTACAGGAATTTATTGAACAGATTCTGGGCCCTGAAGGCCTGGCGCGTTCAGTCGTCGTGGCTGCCCCGGCGGATGTGTCTGCACTGATGCGTTTACAAGGTGCGAGTTATGCGACCACGATTGCCGAGGGTTTCCGCAAGCAGGGTAAAAATGTATTACTGATCATGGATTCATTGACCCGTTATGCCATGGCGCAGCGTGAAATCGCGCTGGCGATTGGCGAACCACCGGCAACCAAAGGCTATCCGCCTTCAGTATTTGCCAAACTGCCGGCGCTGGTCGAACGTACTGGTAACGGCGCACGTGGCGAGGGTTCGATCACGGCTTTCTATACCGTGCTGACCGAAGGCGATGACCAGCAGGACCCGATTGCCGACTCGGCCCGCGCCATCCTTGATGGCCATATTGTGCTGAATCGTACACTGGCAGAGAGCGGACATTACCCGGCGATTGATATCGAGCAATCCATCAGCCGCGCCATGCATAACATTACCAGTAGCGAACACCAACAGCAGGCGCGTTTGCTCAAGCAACTCTACTCACGTTATTTGCGCAACCAAGATCTGATTGCCGTGGGCGCTTACCAGGCGGGTGCCGACCCCATGCTGGATGTTGCTATCAGGAAGCGTGACCAGATCAATGATTTCCTGCAGCAGGATATTCATGAATGTGCAGATATGCAGTTTAGCCTGCAACATCTGGCACAAGTCGTTTCTTGACTGGACTAGGCAACAGCGATGGCGACACAATCGACACAGACATTGACCTTGCTAAGCCAACTGGCTGGCGATGAAGTTGAGGCGGCCATGCAGGCCCTGGCCCAGGCCATGAAGCAACTGGATCAAGGCCGGCAGCAGCAGACGTTGCTGGGCCAGTACCAGCAGGAATACCAGCAGCAATGGCAAAGCGTCGTGCAAAAAGGACTTAAAGCCGATTTGTACCGCAACTTTCAGGGCTTTTTCTCGCAATTGGAAACCGCTGTGCAGAGTCAAAATGCTCAAATCGAACAATTACAGGCAGTGGTTTCGCACAGACAGCAAATACTGCAGGAAAAACAGCGTAAACAAAAGTCGTATGAAGTGCTGATATCGCGTGCAAACACACTGCATGAGAAAATCGAGCGCAAGCGTGATCAGAAAATGATGGATGAGTTTGCCAGCCGTGCCAAGCGCACGACTATGTAAACCTTGCATCGTACGGGAGAGTGAAATGGCATTTTTAAATTCTGCAAGCTTATTAAACATGGGTGCGGCCGATGCGGCGAAAAAGGCTGCCGCCAATACGCCAGTGCAGGAAACACAGGCAAACCAGTCTGATGAATTTGCACAGGCTTTGCGCAAGCAATTGCAGCAGGCCAATAAACCTGCCAGCAACCCTGTGACGCCTGCCGTTGCCAAAAATAACCCGCCGGCCAAAGAGACCATGCACGCACAATCTGCGCAAGAGTCTGCCAGACTGGCCAAAAACGAATTACCCAAAGAGCAACCGGTAGCGAAAACGCCATCCAAAACCAGCACTGCAAAAGCAGATGATAAAACCACCAATGACAAAACTGGTGCTGAAAGCAACCCTGTGGAAGAGAATGTCTCTACAACAGAAACCGTTGCTGCCGTGGCTGAAATGCCTGTAGATAAAAAACGCCTGATCACCAATCTGGAAGCCACCGACCCTGCTACAGTCAGCCTGACACCGTGGATGCAGACCATGCTGGCCATGCGCCAGCCTTCAGGACAGAGCGCGACTAGTGACCAGGCAGCATTAACAAGTGCTTCTGATGAAACAGCCTTGCCAGCTGCCGAATTGCTGACAGATGCGTCCACGACTGTGGTTCCCGAACAAGCTGATAAAACATTTGCTGGCAATCTGGCAACAGAAATCCGCCCTGAAGCCAAGCCTACCGGCGTCGCCGTAGGCTCTGAATTACCTGCGGCTGATAAACCTGCACATTTCTCTGAAACGCTGGGTATCGCAAAATCTGTCGCTGAGGCTGTCAGGGAAACGATAGCGACTGACAAAGCCGTTGATAGGGCTGGCAATATTGATATCCAGACTGAAACTTCTAATACCGTCACGCTGCCTGCTGCACAGGCTTTGCCTAACAGCTCATGGTTGAGTGCGGCTGGCGTTGCACAAACTTCAAATGTCATGATGTCACAAGTAGCCACCCCGTTTGGCAACGAACGCTGGCAAACCGCGATAAATCAGCATGTGCTGAACATGGCGGGCAGTGGCGATGATGTGGCTAGCCTGACC
>DATHWT010000156.1:0-10267 GCA_035460345.1 Methylophilus sp.
CGAAGTACTGATGCTGAAAAAAGACTTTGAAAAACTAAACCAGCAACAGGCAGCCGCGGGTGGGAAATTGTTTGCCAACCCGCGCAATGCTGCCGCCGGCAGCCTGCGCCAATTAGACTCTAATATCACAGCCAAACGGCCACTGCACTTTTTTGCCTATGGCCTGGGCGCAAGTGCAGGTATTCCTGAGCTGACGTCCCATGCGGAAGCTATGCAATATCTGGCTGATTTACGCTTTCCGGTTTCTGCACTGCGCACTGTCAAAGCGGGGGCACAAGGCTTGCGCGATTATTATGCCGAGATCGGTGCGAAGCGTAGCAGCCTGCCTTTTGACATTGATGGTGTGGTTTACAAGGTCAATGATTTCGACCTGCAAAGTACGCTGGGCTTTGTTTCACGCGCGCCGCGCTGGGCTGTCGCGCACAAGTTTGCGGCTGAGGAAGCGATTACCCTGGTAGAAGATATCACCGTGCAGGTAGGGCGTACAGGCGCCATCACTCCAGTGGCTAGGCTAAAGCCGGTGTTTGTTGGCGGTGTCACCGTGACTAACGCCACCCTGCATAACGAAGATGAGTTACGCCGTAAAGATATCCATATCGGCGATACCGTGATTGTCAGGCGGGCAGGGGATGTGATTCCTGAAGTTGTATCAGCAAAACATGAATTACGGCCAGCCGACGCACGTGTATTTGTGATGCCAACGGTGTGTCCTGAATGTGGTTCGCACGTGGTGCGCCTTCAGGATGAGGCCATCGCACGTTGTACCGGCGGCCTGATCTGCCCGGCGCAGCGTAAACAGGCCGTCACGCATTTTGCTTCACGGCGCGCCATGGACATTGAAGGTCTGGGGGAGAAGCTGGTTGATCAACTTGTCGCGCGCAACCTGGTCAATCATTTGGATGATGTTTACCGACTTGATCTGACCATGTTGTCTGGCCTGGACCGAATGGCCGAGAAATCAGCGAAGAATGTGCTGGATGCGATAGCGAAAAGCAAGCAGGCGAGTTTGCCACGTTTTATTTATGCATTAGGCATACGTAATGTGGGTGAAGCGACCGCTAAAGACCTGGCCCAGCATTACGGTGACCTGGACACACTTATGCAGGCGAATATCGAAAGCTTGCTGGAGGTGAATGATGTAGGACCTGTGGTGGCGGATGCGGTCTACCAGTTTTTCCAGGAGCCGCATAACCGCGAAGTGATCGCGGCCATGCGTGATCTGGGCGTGTACTGGGCAGATATCCCGAGAAAAATGCAATCGGCAGCTTTTGCTGGTAAAACATTCGTGCTTACCGGCACCTTGCCAACACTCAAGCGTGATCAGGCGCAAGCCATGATCGAGGCTGTAGGTGGTAAAGTCAGCGGCAGTGTCTCAGCTAAAACAAGTTATGTGGTGGCGGGTGCGGAGGCTGGTAGCAAGCTGGAAAAAGCGCAGCAACTAAACGTGACTATCCTGGATGAGGCTGCCTTGCTGGCAATGCTTGAACAACCGTCTTCAGTGCCAGACGCAACGGAAAATAGTACTGAAAATGCTCAAAAACAACCGGGTTTATTCTGATATGTATTCAAAAATAGCTTTAACAGTATTCTTTAATCTATTGATTTTAAATAATGTATTTGCGATGGATGCGGCGCTGGATACATGCGATGCTGCGATTGATGGGCGTCATTTTGCACAAGCGATTAAAATTGCCGAGCAGCATGCAAACCAGGCAGAATTCTGGCTGTGCAAAGGGCGCGCCCAGTATGCCTTGGAGCAACATGCGGGTGCAGAGCGCAGCTTTAAACAAGCCATTGCGCTCAAGCCGCAAGGCCTGGATCTGGTTTCGGCCTATATGCTGCTGGGCCATACACAGCTGGCATCGAAAAATACGACAGGGGCGCTTGAGAGCTACCAGCAGGCTTTGAAATTCAGTGAGCAGCAAAACATGCGCCGTTATGTGCGTATCGCGCACAACCTGATCGGCGAGGCTTACTACAACAATGGTCAATATGCGGAATCATTACAGGCTTTTCAGGCGGGTGAAAAACTGGCTTTAAATGACGATGAACGTGCAGATAGTTATGTGCATGAAGCGATGACCTACCAGCAATTACAGCAGTTGGACCATGCCATTGAGTACCAGTTAAAAGGCGTGATGATGTTGCGCAAGTCTGCCACGCCAGATCAATACGCTGAGGCAAGCCTGGTATTGGCCAAGCTGTTTATTGCAAAAAATGACTTCGTAGGGGCAGAAAGAACCTATCAGCGCCTGATGGAATATGCGCAAGAAAATGGCGGCAGTTTTTATGAAGCCAAAACGGCAATCCACTGGGCCGCAATCAAGCGTACACAAGGTGATGTGGGTGGTGCAGAAACTTTGTTAGCGCTGGCTGATAACATCAGTAAAAAAATCCAGGATGATGAATTAACGGCATTACTGGCTAAAGCACGCGCAGCAAAACCTTAATAACTCTTTACGCTTCTGCCAGAACTAGCAGGCACTGCTCTCTGTCAATCGGTACGAGTGGAGCTGATTAAGGTTTCCACTTGTCTTTCGAGTATACCTATTAAGTAAATACGTCTGATTAAGCGCCGTCAAACTTCGCTTTTCTCGATATTAATGTATTGGTATTAAATAGTTACCATGGTAATAGTGGTTATGGTCGATTATTAACTTAATGATTATTTATCGTGATATAGTTTATCGGGGCTATCAGATTTTATATAAATAATTATTGATGAGAGGTTAACCATGGATATTCGCTTTTTTCCCAAGGCAATGCTTGCGGCAATCATGCTGGCTGGTGCTTTCCAGGCAAACGCTGACACGTTATACACATTTAATAGCAATCAACTAGCAGTCATAGATACCCTTAACCTGGGGGCTGTTTCCTATATCAACATTTCCGGTTTGTCCCAGGGTGAACGCTTGCTGGGCGTCGATCTGCGGCCAACTGACGGCTTGGTATACGGTATCACTAGCGCCAATAATCTTTATACATTTAACACCACGACTGGGGCTGCTACCTTAAAAACCAGTTTGACTGGTGCTTCACTAGCCGGTCAGTCTGTCGGCATAGACTTTAACCCTTCAGCGGATTTTGCTGGCAATCCTTCATTGCGTGTGGTGACTGGCACAGGTAATAACTACGCCGTGAACGCTGACACCGGTGTGATAGGCAATACAGCCAATAACATCGGCAATGGATACACTGCGGTTGCGTATACCAACTCTAATCCAGGTGTAAGTCCTGGTGCTGGTGATACTACCGACCTGTATTACATCAACACCAGCAGCGATAGCCTTAATTTCCTGAATACCGGTTTCAATAGCCCGGCCACCAATGGCGGCATTCAAAATGTAGGTCCACTAAACGTGGATGTTTTGTCTGCTAATGGTTTTGATATCCTGGGTAACGGTAAAGGCTATGCGCTTTTTAACCTGGATAACGGCACGCTGGACTCACAGTTGTTTTCCATCAACTTGACTAATGGCACAGCCACTTATCTCACAACACTGAACGGTACCTTTAATGGCCTGACAGGTGTGGCGAGTGTAGCCTCTGTTCCTGAGCCAGGTTCGTATGCCATGTTACTGGCAGGTCTGGGCATGATTGCAGGCGTTGCATTGAGAAAATCCAAACAGCGCGTTTAAACTGTTTGCTGATATTCCCAAGGGCTAAAGGTCTATATCTGACTTTAGCCCTTTTGCTTATGTAGATTTTATTGCCTGTTTTCTATAGATTGGGTAGGAAGGGAAACTCAAGCTTTGCTTCAGGGATAAGTCTTTTGGAATTCTTTGGCCTATTCATAGGTCGTAATGGTTACACGTATCATCCTGTTGAACCACTTAAGGAATTAGTATGTTGTTGGATAACAATCGCCGTAACCCCAGTGACATCAAGCCTTCTGAAATTACGCCTCCCGAAGTGTTTAAACAGCGACGTACCCTGCTTAAAGCTGCCGGTGCATTGACAAGCGGATTGTGGCTGCCACTCAATGCCAACGCCGCGACAGCCGCTCTTGATGCGAAAAAAACCGCTTATGGCCAGGAAGAGAAACTGACCAGCTACGAAGACGTCACCAGTTACAACAACTACTATGAATTCGGCACCGGCAAGGAAGACCCGGCACGGGAGGCCGTGTTGTTTAAACCTGCGCCCTGGACTATCAAGGTAGAAGGTGCGATCAAGCAAGCAAAAACGCTGAGTATTGAACAACTGCTCAAGCTGGCTCCCCTTGAAGAGCGTATTTACCGCATGCGCTGTGTAGAAGGCTGGTCTATGGTGATCCCCTGGATAGGCTTGCCGCTAAAAGCATTGATCGACTGGGCGCAACCGACCGGCAATGCAAAATATATCGAATTCGTTTCTTACAATGACCCGCGCCAGATGCCAGGCGCGCGCTTGCCTGTACTTGACTGGCCATATGTTGAGGGGTTGCGCATGGACGAAGCCATGCAGCCATTGGCGATTCTGGCCGTAGGTTTATACGGCAAAGTGTTACCTAACCAGAACGGCGCGCCTGTGCGCCTGGTGGTGCCATGGAAATATGGCTTCAAAGGTGCAAAAGCCATTAGTACTATCCGGTTTGTTGAGAAAATGCCGACCACTACCTGGGTCAAGGCTGGTCCACGTGAATATGGTTTTTACGCCAATGTAAATCCGCAAGTCGATCATCCGCGCTGGACACAGTCTTCAGAAAAACGCATAGGCGCCGGGCTTTTTGCCGGGCGGATCAAAACCAGGATGTTTAACGGTTATGACGAAGTCGGGCAGTTATACGCCGGAATGGATTTAAAAAAGAATTTTTAAGATTTAATATCGCCACTGGCTATTTGCCTAGAGCTCCTGATGACACGCTCAACCTCAACCTTGTTTAACAGCCCTGTAGCCAGGATACGTACGTTTAAAACGCTGATTTGGCTAGGCGCCTGCCTGCCACTGCTGCGCCTGTTGGTGCTGGGTTTCACAGATAATCTGGGTGCCAACCCGGTAGAGTTTATCGAACGTTCTACCGGCACCTGGGCACTGGTGTTTTTGCTGCTTTCTTTAAGCATCACGCCTTTAAGGCATTGGACTCAACAATCATGGCTGATCGCCGTGCGCCGGTTACTCGGGTTATGGATGTTTGCCTATGCCTGTGTGCATGTGTCGAGCTACCTGTGGCTGGACTATAGTTTTGACTGGGCAGATATCGTCAAAGATATTATCAAACACCCGTATGTGCTGGTAGGAGCATCCGCTTTTCTATTAACAGTACCATTGGCAGCCACCTCAAACCAGCGTGCCATACGCGCGCTGAAACAGCGCTGGAAAACCCTGCATCAACTGGCCTATGTGATTGGTGTATTGGCTCTACTGCATTACTGGTGGCTGGTGAAAAAGGATGTGACCGAGCCAGTAATTTATAGCTTTATTTTCGCCGGGTTAATCGCAGCACGCTGGTGGCAGGGATTGAATCATCGTCGATAGTTTGTGCGCCAGATTGGCGACCCATTCATCCAGAATGCAGATTCTGGTCGTTAATCTGCTGTGTGACTACCATCACAGTCATATTCTTCACTATTCACGCTTGACATCACCAACGCTTTTAGACACATTATTGTAAATATAAAGAGAGCCATGATTGATGGGGGACTCTCACTAATAATTTTTTGGGGTGTGTGATTTTAACAACCGACAAGCAGCAGGTAGCCTGGTTGTCGGCACTTGGATTTCACACTGCGGCTGTGAAGGTATGTGATGTCAAAAGTAATACTCGAGCCCGACACATTCGTTCTGGCGAATCAGGCGCTCGCCAGCACATTTGAAAGTTGGCAATCCACGATTGACGCCTCTGGTTTTGGGTTGGCGGCGGAAACCGATCACCAGGGGAAATGCGACACCCTATTATTTTTTAATCGGGCTGATATCTCTGTGCCCGAGCCTGTAACCCAGGCGATCAGCTCGGTATGGGCTTATCTGCCAGCCATCACCCACGCACCTCTGCAAGGCATACTTGCCCAGCCCTTGCCAGGGATCACAGAACGCACCATACAACTCCCGTTACAAAACACGCATAACCGCTGGCTGGAATGCACTACGCACGATTTTTGCAATAGTGCAGGCGAGCAAAGATCATTATTGCTGGTGCGTGAAATCACGCGTGAACGCCAGACGACGCAAGCATTACAGCATGAGAAGTTGCGCGCCATCGCTTACGAACGCTTCCAGTTCTCCATGCTGGAACTGGTGCTTAGAGAGCAGGATGCGACGCGGGTGCTGGAAACCATTGCCCGGGATATTGAAGCCATGCACGCCGATATGTATTGCGCCATTGTGCTGACGCAGAACCTCGGCAAACTGGTGCAAACGGTGATTGCGCCGACCTTGCCAAAAGTCATGCTGGAAACCTTGCGCCAATTACAACTGGAAACGGATAAAGGCTCGCTGGCGACTTCGATAGCCATGAAACAACGGGTGATTGTCGATGATGTGATGACGCATCCTTACTGGGTGAACCACCGCGAGGCCGCGCAAGCTGCAGGCATACACGCAGGCTGGGCCGAACCCTTGCTGACGGCAAACGGCGAGATTCTCGGTGCATTCGCCATTTATTACCGTCAGCCGCAAACGCCGACCGCTAACGAGCAGTCCATGATAGAGCAGGCGGCCAAGTTGGTCAGTATTGTGGTCGACCGGCATTTGTCACAGGACACCATAGAGGCATTGGCTTACCTTGAGCCGGTCACTGGCTTGCCTAATCGCAGAAAAGCCTATGAGGTATTACAGCGCGTGCAATTGCAGCCCGCGACTGGCCAGCACTGGGGCTTGATCTACCTTGATATAGACCACTTCAAATGGATCAATGAGGCACATGGGCACGTGTTTGGCAATCGGCTACTGCTGCAGGTCGCCGAGCGGCTGCAAAAAGTCGCTGCGCCCCATTTCCTCGCGTGTATGGGCGGCGATGAATTCCTGATCTTGCTGTCCGGCCTCTCCAGCGAAAGCGAGAAAGCGCTGCAACAAGTGTGGGTGCTGCAGCGAAAACTGCAAAAGATATTCGAGCGTGCGTTTAAGGTAGAGAGCCAGAAGCTGCAAATCACGGCCAGCATGGGCTTATCCAGCTTCACAAGCGTGGAGGCGCGTGACACTGACTTTGTCAAAGCGGTGGATATCGCCATGCATAGAGCCAAGCAGGCAGGGCGTAATACCGTATGTGTTTATGAGCCCGGCATGCAGACGGAAATCGCCACGCAAGTCATGCTGGAAGCTGATTTACGGCTGGCGATCGAGCAGCAGCAACTGGCGTTGCATTACCAGGTACAGGTGGATCATACCGGCAGGCCATTCGGTGCTGAGGCATTATTGCGCTGGCAGCATCCTGTGCGTGGCTTTATTTCACCTTTGCAGTTCATCCCGGTGGCGGAATCAAGCGGGCTTATCATTGATATAGGCATGTGGGTGATTGACCAGGCCTGCGCCCAGATTGCACTGTGGCAGCGTGATCGCAAAACCAGCGATCTCAGCATTTCGGTGAATATCAGTGCCAGGCAGTTCAGGCAGGGCAATTTTATTTCAATGATCAAGGCCTGCATCCAGAAACACCAGATCAACCCGAATGCGCTGCGCCTTGAGCTGACAGAAAGCTTGCTGCTGGAGAATGTGGATGACGCCGTGAGCATCATGACCGAGCTCAGCCATATTGGCATTCAATTCTCCCTGGATGACTTCGGTACAGGTTATTCTTCGCTGCAATACCTCAAAAAATTACCTTTGTACCAGCTAAAAATTGACCGTTCATTTGTCAATGATATTGTCACCGATAGCCATGACCGCACTATTGTGCGGACCATTATTGCCATGGCACAAAGCATGTACCTCAGTGTGATTGCCGAAGGGGTAGAGACCCCGGACCAAATGGAGCTGCTATTGAATAATGGCTGCCGCCGTTATCAGGGCTATCTGTTTGGCAAGCCTATGCCGATAGCCCAGTTCGAAGCTTGCCTGGAGCAGGCTTTACGCTAGTGCACTGAACCTAACGGTTTATGGATTGGTGGAAACCACGGCATGGGTTTCTGCGGTGGGAGTATTTACAGGTTCTTCCAATGCCTCAACCGTTTTTGGCAAAATCTCCAGCTGGGTGGTGTTGGTATTATTGGCGGCCTGTTGCGCGTTGCTTTCAGCCGTCAGAATCCGGATGATAATCCGGTTATTGAAGGTTTGCGCCAGGTTATTTTCGCTGCTGGATGCAGGTTTGGTGTCGGCCAGGCCGATGGCAGACAAGCGTTTACTGTTGACGCCGCGTGTCCCCAGAATCGCGGCGACACGCGCAGCCTGAGTGGCAGTGGTTTCCCAGCGCCTGGCTTCAGGGTTAGCGTCATCACTGTACATATGGCGGTCAATGTGACCTTCTACCTGGACAGTGCGATACTCGTCCTTCAATTGTTCGCTAATGAGTTTGATCACATAGGGGCCTTCATCTGAAAGCGTGGACTGGTCAGCCTTGAACAATAAACCACTCTGCAAGGTAATATCGATGCCAAATTCGCCCTGTTGTACTGAAAGCTTCTTCTGCTCTATCCATAAGGAAAGCACATTCGCGAGCTGCTGGCCGATGGCGCGCATCTTTTCCAGGTCGCGTTGCTTTTTTTCCTGGTATAAATAATTGAGCGGCAGAGGTTTCAATATCGCGCTCTTGTTTTGCAATGAGGACGGGTTGTCAGTACTGAGCGTGGGCGTCTGGCCGGGCTTACCCTGAAAAGCGGTGACCACCGCACTGGATAGCGCCTGATATTTGTTCAGATTGATCGTGGAGGTGGCATACATCACCACAAAGAAAGCGAACAGCAGGGTGATGAAATCCGCATAGGAAATCAGCCACCTGTCGTGGCCGTCATCGTCGTCATCGTAAATCTTACGCCGGTACATTACGACTCCCTGAGGCGCAGATAGGCTTCCAGGCGTTCACTGACTAGTTTCGGGTTATCGCCTCTGGCAATAGAAACCCAGGCATTCAGCAGCATCTCACGCCGTGAAATCTCATGCTGTATATGCCCCTTGAGCTTGTTGGCAATCGGCAGAAAGACCAGGTTAGCCAGCGCAACGCCATAGATGGTGGCCACGAAAGCCACTGCAATACCGCTACCTATCTTGGCCGGGTCGGACAGGTTTTCCATGACATGGATCAGGCCGAGCACCGCGCCAATAATGCCGACTGTAGGCGCATAACCACCGGCAGCGGACCAGATCTTGGCTGCGTCGCGTTCCTGCACTTCAAAATAATACATATCGATGGCGCACACTTCGCGGATGCGGTCAGCAGGGGTGCCATCGACCAGTAACTGTAATCCTTTGCGCACAAAGGGGTCTTGCTCGCGCTTGATATGGCTCTCCAGCGATAAAACGCTTTCCTTGCGCGCTTGCTGGCTCCATTGATTAATACGCTGGGCCAGTTTGTGACGGTCGTCTTCAGGATGCACAAATACCCATCGCAACATGCGCAGGCCTTTGAGGAATGATTTGAGTTCGCTTTGCAGTAAAACCGCACCGATAGTCCCCAGCATCACCACCATAAAGGCGGCTGGCTGCATGAGTGACTTAAGGTGTCCACCTTCCAGGGTTTGTCCTAGTACCAGGCCTGCAAGCGCAATAATCAGCCCTGCCAGGCTGCCCCAATCCATTAGGACACTCCGGTCCAGGACTTGTCACGCATGGACGCACGCAAGCGGGCGACGGCCTGGCTATGCAGCTGGCAGACGCGCGATTCGGAGACATTCATGATGGCGCCTATTTCTTTCAAGTTCAGTTCCTGTTCGTAGTAAAGGCCCATCAGCATTTTTTCGCGCTCCGGCAGATGGTCTATCGAATCGATCAATGCCTCGCGGAAATCGCTTTCCAGCAGCGATTTGACCGGGTCATTGCTGTCATCATCAACAAAACGGTCGAGGAAGTGTTCGCCACCGCCATCATCGTCATGGAAATCTTCGTAGTAAATCAGCTGGTGACCCTGACAGTCGCTCAACACATCATAGTAGTCTTCCAGACTGAAGTTCATGTGCTTGGCGATTTCAGATTCGGTAGGCGGGCGGCCGAGCTTTTGTTCCAGCTGCTGTACGGCTACCTCGATATCGCGCATGTTTTTGCGGATACCGCGTGGCAACCAGTCGGCACCACGGAGCTCGTCCAGCATGGCGCCACGCACACGTTGTGACGCGTAGGTTTCAAACTGGGCACCGTGCGTATCTTCGTAACGCTGAATCGCATCCATCAGGCCTATCATGCCGGCCTGCACCAGATCGTC
>DATHWT010000157.1:0-3768 GCA_035460345.1 Methylophilus sp.
GGCAAACAGCACCTGGCTGCTTATAAAACACCAAAAACTGTTTACCTCGCTAAAGATTTCCCTCGGACTAAAAATGGTAAAATTCTACGTAAAGATGTTGGTCCGGATATCGCTTATACAAAAAGCAGCGCCCGCTAACGAAAAAAACCCTTTCAAGAACATCTAATATTTAAAACCATGGCCCTGATCAAGACCCAGGATTTTATAGAGAGTATTGCGGATGCCCTGCAATATATCTCTTACTACCACCCGGAAGATTACATCCGGGCGCTGGCCGTGGCTTACGAAAAAGAACAATCTCCCGCCGCAAAAGACGCGATTGCACAGATTCTGACTAATTCGCGCATGTGCGCGGAAGGTAAACGCCCCTTGTGCCAGGACACCGGCATTGTGGTTGCATTCGTTAAAGTGGGCATGCAGGCACAGTTTGAAGGTGATATGACGGTGGCAGAAATGGTGAACGAAGGTGTGCGCCGTGCTTATCTGCATCCGGACAATACCTTGCGCGCTTCTATCGTCGATGATCCTGCCGGTGCACGCAAAAATACCAGGGACAATACGCCCGCCATTACGCATATCGAAATGGTCGCGGGTGACACCGTCGATATCCAGATCGCGGCCAAAGGCGGCGGCTCGGAGAATAAATCCAAACTGGCGATGCTGAACCCCAACGATAGTATCGTCGACTGGGTCATGGAAGTGGTGCCGCAAATGGGTGCTGGCTGGTGCCCACCGGGTATGCTAGGCATTGGCATAGGTGGTAGCGCGGAAAAAGCCATGTTACTGGCCAAAGAATCTCTGATGCAATCGATTGATATCCAGGAATTGCAGGCACGCGGTGCGCAAAATCGCATCGAAGAACTACGACTGGAGCTGTATAAAAAGGTCAATCAATTAGGTATTGGCGCACAGGGTCTGGGCGGCCTGACCACGGTGCTGGATGTGAAAATCCTGGATTACCCTACCCATGCCGCCAGTTTGCCGGTGGCGATTATCCCGAATTGTGCGGCGACACGGCACGTGCACTTTACGCTTGACGGCTCAGGAGTGGCAGAGTTGGCGCCGCCCAACCCTGATGTGTATCCGGATGTGCATTGGACACCAAGCCCGCAAGCTATCCGTGTTAACCTTGAAACAGTGACGCGCGAAGAAACCCAATCCTGGAAAAACGGCGATACCTTGTTGCTCACCGGCAAGATTCTGACTGGACGCGATGCAGCCCACAAACGCATTAAAACCATGCTAGATAAGGGCGAACCCTTGCCGGTAGATTTCAATAACCGCTTTATTTATTACGTAGGCCCGGTAGATGCCGTCCGCGACGAAGCGGTCGGCCCGGCTGGCCCGACCACAGCAACCCGCATGGATAGCTACACCGATATGATGCTGAGCACTGGTTTGCTAGGCTCGATCGGCAAGGCCGAACGTGGTGAAGAGGCATTGGCTGAGATTGCCAAGCACAAATCAGTCTATTTAATGGCCGTGGGTGGTGCGGCTTACCTGGTGAGTAAAGCGATCAAGAAATCCCGCGTGCTGGCCTTTGAAGATTTGGGCATGGAAGCCATCTATGAGTTTGATGTGGTGGATATGCCGGTTACTGTGGCCGTGAGTGCCAATGGCGAATCTGTGCACAATACCGGGCCTGCGCAGTGGAAGAAAAAGATTGCCTTGCTCGCCGTGTGATTTTAAATCTCACTCATGTGCCTGAAATCACAGAGTTTATGCACGAATAGGTAAAAGATACGTCATACTACTAAGGGCATAAGTGAGGCCAGTATGATAAAAATGAATGGTGGGAAATTGCGATGTTCAAAGGCATGCGTTTGGCTGATGTGTAGTGTCAGCCTGGTTGTGCATGCGGAATCCGCGCTGGATTATTTTACTGACAAGGATGGCCGCTACAGCGGGCCGTCACTGGAAGATCAGGTTGCCTTAATGGATACTGATCGCAACGGCTTTGCCGATGTATTTGAAGTGCGTGCCTATCTGGAAAAACAGCATGGCAAGGGCTACCAGAAAGAATTGCTGGATAAATGGGAGTCATCTGCCTCTGGCAAGAGTTGCAGCACCCCGTTTGCCAAAGAACTATTTAGCGACAGTAACCGATAGTGTCGTATTTCGCTGCCGGTGACTGTCAATTAGAAGATAATATTGAATGTTACAAGCAGTTAACATTCTGCAGAATGGACTGCATTATAATTAAGTGAGGCTACACCTCGCATTCAGGCAAATATCTAGCCTTATTTGCATCACTATTTTGTATTATCACCGACTTTGTTTTTTGATAGAGCCTACATCATGTTACAAGCATACGATATCCACGTAAAAGAACGCGCCGCGCAAAACCTGCCTCCCTTGCCACTCAATGCCGAGCAGGTGGCGGAACTGGTTGAGTTGTTAAAAAATCCTCCTGCCGGTCAGGAAGCCTTGTTGGTTGATCTGCTGCAAAACCGTATTCCTGCTGGCGTAGACCAGGCGGCTTACGTGAAAGCAGCCTTTTTGGCCGACATTGCGAATGGCACATCGCAATCACCACTGGTTAGCGCCGAAAAAGCGGTGGAATTGCTGGGTACCATGCTGGGTGGCTACAACGTGCAGGCACTGGTGGCTTTGCTGGATACGCCTATGGCGTCCCATGCAGTCAAAGCACTGTCTACCACTATCCTGCTGTTCGATGCATTTCATGATGTAGATGAAAAAATGAAAGCGGGTAACCCGCATGCCAAAACACTGATTACTTCGTGGGCGAACGCTGACTGGTTCACCAGCAAGCCAGCCCTGGCAGAAGAAATCAAACTGGTAGTATTCAAGCTTGAAGGCGAAACCAATACTGATGACTTGAGCCCGGCACAAGATGCCTGGAGCCGCCCGGATATTCCTTTGCATGCCAAAGCCATGCTGGTCAATCGCATGACTGACGGTCTCACTGTGATCGAAAACCTCAAGCAAAAAGGTTTGCCATTAGCTTATGTGGGTGACGTAGTCGGTACAGGTTCCTCGCGTAAGTCTGCCATTAACTCAGTGCAATGGTGGATGGGCGACGACATTCCGTTTATTCCTAACAAGCGTACCGGTGGCGTGGTCATCGGCAGCAAAATTGCGCCTATCTTTTTTAACACCGCTGAAGACTCCGGTGCTTTACCGATTCAATGTGATGTTTCCGGGCTGAATACTGGTGATGTGATCGTGATCAAACCCTATGAAGGCAAAGTATTGTCTGAGGCGGGTGCCTTACTGTCTACTTTTGAGATGAATCCGATTACCTTACCGGACGAAGTGCGTGCCGGTGGCCGTATTCCGTTGATTATTGGTCGCGGCCTGACTTCGAATGCTCGCAAGGCCTTAAACCTGCCGGACACTGATGTTTTCATCAAATCGATTCCAGCTAAGGATACCGGTAAAGGTTATACCCTGGCACAGAAAATGGTCGGCCGTGCCTGTGGCTTGCCAGAAGGTTTCGGCGTCCGCCCTGGTACGTACTGTGAACCGAAAGCAACTACGGTGGGTTCACAGGATACCACCGGCGGGATGACGCGTGACGAGCTAAAAGAGCTTGCCTGTCTTGGTTTCAGTGCAGATCTGGTGATGCAAAGTTTCTGTCATACCGCGGCTTATCCGAAACCGGTCGATATCAAGCTGCAACACGACTTGCCCGAGTTTATGTCCAGCCGTGGCGGTGTTAGCTTGCGCGCAGGGGACGGTGTGATCCACTCCTGGCTCAACCGTTTGATTTTGCCGGATACCGTGGGTACGGGCGGTGACTCGCAT
>DATHWT010000158.1:0-2612 GCA_035460345.1 Methylophilus sp.
ATGAATGAGTGGGAGATATCGGCGATTGATGCCGATTTCTTTGAGGTCGCGCCTGAAAACTGGATACGGCGCGACCGGGCACCACTCTATCAACTCATAGACGCAGGTCGCCCGGTCCGGCTGCATGGCGTGTCACTCAGCTTGGGCGGAAACGCGCCCATACAGCATGCATTTCTGAAAGATGTGCGTGAACTGATGCGCGACCTGCAGGCTGAATATTATTCCGACCACCTGGCAGCCAGCGGCGATGCGCACCAGCTTTATGATCTTTTCCCGGTCCCGTTCACTGATCGCGAAGTGATCCGCATCAGTGACCGCATCAAGCTAGTGCAGGATGTATTGGGCACCAGGATTGCAGTAGAGAATACAACTTACTATACCAACACAGGTGACATGAGCGAGGCGGAGTTCCTGATGCGCGTGGTGGAACGGGCCGACTGCCATATCCTGCTCGACATCAACAACATCGCGGTCAATCATAAGAACCACCAGCTGAGCGGAATACAGCCGTTTTTGGCGCAAGTGGATTTGCAACGCGTGACTTACATGCACGTGGCAGGCCACGAGTTTGATGACCGCTTCGGGCTGTATATTGATACGCACAGCCAGCCTGTGGAGGCTGAAACGCGTGAAACCGCGCTTGCACTACATCAGCAGCATGGCATCCCCATTTTGCTGGAATGGGACAACGACATCCCCTCAATGACCACCATTAATCAACAACTATCATGCCTGAAGACTTCTATCTCTATATAAGGGGCGTGACTGAGGTCATTCCACCCGGCTATACCGAATCCGGCATGCGGGCTTACCGGCACCTGGTGTACCTGGGGGCCAGCCAGATGGTTGAAGCACATTTTCCTGCTATCCGCGAGCAAATGGGTGAAGATGCATGGAAAGCATTAATACAGGCATTCGTACGCCAGTCTGCCTGGACATCACATTATTATGGAGATTTAAAAGATGACTTCCTTGCATTTCTGGCACGAGAAACTGACAGACAAGACACGTGACCTCGGATTACTGGCGCTCAGGATATGGGCTGGCCAGGAATTCCTGCTGGCGGGATATACCAAACTCAGCGGAGGGATTCATGCCCCCGAATGGTTTGCTGGCCTGCAATTTCCTTTCCCACTCCAGTTCCTGGGGCCTGACCTGAATTGGGTCATGGCAGGGACAGGAGAAATTATGTTTGGGTTCGCCCTATTGATTGGGCTGTATAGCCGGCTGGCTGCATTAGGGTTGTTATTTATCACGTTCGTGGCGGTGTATACCGTGCATTTTGACCTTGGTTGGGCTGGCTGGAATCAGATCGAAACTGAGGCAGGCCTGGGCTTTAAGGTGCCGCTCATGCTGGCGATCATGTTATTTGCGATACTCACCCAGGGCGGCGGACGCTTTGGCGTAAAGGAGTCATCATCATGTTGATGAAAACCATGCGTGCATCACCAATTGCATTATTGTTTTACCTGCTGCTGTCTTGGTCAACAATGGCAGTTGCAGACAATCAACCAGCCGCAGAATCTGTCGTCCTGGGTATGGGCTGTTTCTGGGGTGCCGAAAAACGCATGGGAGAAATCCCCGGCGTCATCAAAACCGAAGTGGGCTATGCAGGTGGCACCACTAAGTTACCTACTTATGAGACAGTCTCTAAGGAAGGTCACTCCAACAAAGATGCCACACATGCAGAGGCGTTGAAAGTCACTTACGACAGTCATGTCACCTCGCTTGAAAAAGTGCTGGCTGCATTCTGGCAGAACCATAATCCAACCCAGGGCAATCGCCAGGGCAATGATGTTGGCTCCAACTATCGCAGCGCGATTTTCTATCGCTCTGCGACACAGCAACAGGCGGCTGTAAACACCAGGGAAATATATCAGCAAGCGTTAGCCAAGGCTGGCTTGGGCAAAATCACGACCGAGATTACGCCACTTAAGGAATTTTATCTGGCCGAAAGCTATCACCAGCAATACCTCAAGAAAAACCCGAATGGCTATTGTGGCCTCGGCGGGACAGGCGTGGCTTTTCCTGGTAACACACAGGCAACGCCAGTAGCGACTGCGCCACTGGATGGCAAAAAACTGGCGTCCAGGCAACTGGTGGTATTCGAGTCTGAAGTCTGCAACTTCTGCAAGGCGTTTGAAAAAGACATCATGAGCCAGTGGAAGCCTGATATCAACATTGCCAAAACCTATGCCACGCAGGCGCCTGCCGGATGGGCACTTAAAGAATCTTTATGGGCTACACCGACCATTGTCCTGTTTGAGAATGGTAAAGAAGAAGCCCGTTACACCGGCTATGATGGTAACAAACAGCGTTTCTGGCGCTGGCTGGGCGTACAAACGCTGAGTCCGGAACAACGAAAAATTGCATTCGAGAAAGGCACGGAGTTACCGTTTACCGGCTCCAACCTGGATAACCACGCCGCCGGTTATTATGTAGACCCAGTATCAGGCGAGCGATTATTCCGTAGTGACAAAAAGTTTAACAGCGGCACCGGTTGGCCGAGTTTCTTTGACCCTTTGCCTGGCGCATTGGTATTAAAAGAAGACACCAGCCATGGCACACGCCGTACAGAAGTATTGAGCGCCAGTTCAGGCATCCATTTAGGC
>DATHWT010000159.1:0-1525 GCA_035460345.1 Methylophilus sp.
CGCGTCACCCATACCAGGGAAGATTCACGGCCCTGTTTCAGGTGCACCGCCATATTGGTCACCAGTGCGCTGGAAGAAACGTAATAGGGTTTGTGCTCGCCATGCAAGGTGGCACCGAGACGGTCACTGGCGAATTCAACCACGTAAAAACCGGGTTTTTTCAGCGGCACGCCTATCAGCTCAAAGGTCTTGTCGCCATGGGCACGCGGCAGTTGTAAGGGGCTGGTTTTAAAGCCACTACTCTCCGACTTATCCATCAGCAACGGGATTTCGCCTTCCCGCGGGTAACGAGCATGTTGTTTCTCGAACTGTCTATCCAGCTTGTTATCATTTGGGTGCTGTGTCACCCGGAAAAACCACTCTGCCAGCGTGGCGTCATCGTCCAGTGCCAACCTGCCGACAACACCTTTGCTGGTCGTTTGTGTGCCTGATTGCAACTGCACACCAGTCAGTGTCGCCTCTACATTGCGCACACTGACGGGCAGGGCGGGCTGGGCATGTTGCTCCAGAATACCGAAACGTGATGGGAATTTGATCAGCGGCGGGTCTTCATCGATATTGAGTTTCAGCGGGAAGGTCGCCAGGTTGATGGGCGAACGGTCCGCATCATCTTCAAAGCCGGAAGGCAATGACAGGCTGACCACGCTTTTTTCTGTGAATGGCCCGCGAAAAGACACAGACTCTACCGTGTTACCGGTATCACTTTTGGCGATCACGGGCGCAATCTGCTTGCCATCGGCAGTTTTCAGCAATAACTTGCTGGCAAGGTCACGCGCGACTGGCGCTGTAAACTGTACCGTGATCGGCAGCACCGGTACACAGCCCGCTTTCGGGTTGGTGCGCGTACAACTCACACTCACCTTGAATGCCTCGCGCACGCCAAATTGCAATGACTGGTTTTGCGAAGTGGCAATGCCTGAAGTGGAGGCGATGCCTTTTTCCCACCACAAAGTGACCTGGCTACCGGCCGGTAACTTGCGGTCGCATTGTGCGACGACGACATTCGCGTTTTTCAAGCGATTATCTTTGACTTCCAGGATGCCTTGTCTTGCTTTTTTGGTCAGCACCAGGAAGAAATTGCTGGCCCGGCCAGCCTGCTCGGCCAGGATCTTTTCGCGCTGGCTACCTTCGATAATCTTCAACGGAATACGATCACCTACGCCCTTGATACTGCAAGCGGCGTATTTTTTTATTGAATCAATATTGGCCGGCGCATCCAGCCCCAGCAGGAACACCTGCTCCTCATCGATAGCCTCATTGCCCTCATAAGGGTGGGAAATCTGGATGGCCGGACCGCCGGTGGTGAAACTGAATGTGCGTCGCTCAATCGTCACGCCATTCAGGCTTTTAAGGGCAGGTTTAGGCGTGAAGGTGCATTTCAATCCGGCGGGCAGGTCATTGTCAAAATCATAAAGCCAGTTGCGGCCATCGGCCCAATGCCCATTACCAGCGGCAGGACAGCTGATATCGAAAGGAGACTCCAGCCTGGGGTCGCCAAACGCCACCATGGCTTCGGAAAAGCGAG
>DATHWT010000160.1:0-8467 GCA_035460345.1 Methylophilus sp.
AGCCCTCGCTCGCTGGATCTGGAAAAACTGCAAAAGCAGATTCGTGACATCGAGGCCCAACTTGATCATGAACGTAGCAACGTCAATGAGTCTGAACGCCGCATTAAAGAGCGTCAGCTGAACAATATGCGCCTGGAGTTCCAGAGCAAGCAGCGCGAATTGCGTGAAGATATTAACCTGCGCAAGAATGAAGAGCTGGCAGTATTGCAAGAACGCATCAATAAAGCCGTACAAACAGTGGCTGAGAGTGAAGGTTACGACCTTGTGGCTTACAGCGGCATTGCTTACGCCAGCAAACGTATCGATATTACTGATAAAGTACTCAAGCTGCTGGGCAAGAAGTAGGCTTGCGATAAAGCAAGATAGCATTTTTAAGGTCAAACAAGTCCATGGCGCAACATTTTTCATTGCAAGACATCGCTGCGTCATTGGGTGGCGAAGTCAATGCCGGACTGTCTGCGGTTAGCCCAAAGCAAATACAAGTCTCACGCATGTCTTCCCTGGCGCACGCGCAAGCCGGATCCATCAGTTTTTTCAATGACACCAAATACACGCAATCGTTGCAAAGCACGCAGGCGACGGCGGTCATTTTGCGCCCTGAGCATCAGCACCTGACTGGGTTACCATGCATATTGACTGAAAACCCTTACGCCTATTTTGCCAGGCTGTCTGCGCTGTTGAATCCGCCCAAGCAATATACGCATCATGTGCATGCCAGCGCTGTGATCGGCTATGAAACAAAGCTGCCATCGGACCTGACCGTTGATGCTATGGTCACCATCGGCGATCGTGTGACCCTGGGCACAGGGGTGCGCATAGGTGCGGGCTGTGTGATTGAAGAAGATGTCACCATTGGCGCACATACCATTCTTGAACCGCGAGTGGTGGTCAAGCATGGCACTGTGATCGGCCATGATTGCCACCTTTTTTCCGGTGCTGTGATTGGAAACGATGGTTTTGGCTATGCTGAAGAACAAGGCCAATGGGTTAAAATACCGCAGGTAGGGCGTGTGGTCATAGGAAACCATGTTGATATTGGTGCCAATACCACCATAGACCGTGGCGCTTTGGATGATACTGTCATTGAAGATGGTGTGAAGTTGGACAATTTGATACAGGTCGCCCATAATGTCCGCATAGGTGCGCATACCGTGATTGCAGGCTGCACGGGCATTGCTGGCAGCGCTGTCATTGGGCAACATTGTAAAATTGGGGGCGCAGCAATGATTCTGGGTCATCTGCAGATTGCTGATGGTGTAACGATATCACCAGGCTCAATGATCATGCGGTCAATCCAGCAACCGGGCACTTACACTGCGCTGATGCCTTTCCAGAAACACGAAGACTGGTTGAGGACAGCTGCAAATATCCGGCATTTAGAACAAACCAATCTCAAGCTCAAGCAGCTTGAGCAAGCAGTAAACAGTATAAAAAAACATACAGAAGATTGAGAGAATTTATGGCTGAGAATGCAGTGAATAGCATGGATATTCATGAGATTTTGGAACACTTGCCGCATCGTTACCCGTTCGTATTAGTGGATCGTGTTTTATCGATGGAACTAGGTAAAGAAATTGTGGCAGTGAAAAATGTCTCAGTAAACGAGCCATTCTTCCCAGGCCATTTCCCTTATCATCCGGTGATGCCAGGTGTATTGATTGTAGAAGCCATGGCGCAGGCCGCGGCCATCCTGTCATTCAAAACCATGAACATCAAGCCGACTAATGACTCTGTGTATTACTTTGCCGGAATTGATAATGTACGCTTTAAAAAGCCGGTTTCTCCTGGTGACCAGATTATTCTGAATGTCAAAATTGATCGTATTTTAAAAGGTATCTGGAAATACAATGCGGTCGCTAAAGTAGCTGACGAAGTGGTGGCTGAAGCCAGCATGATGTGTATTCTCAAAGCGATTGAAAAATAACCCTTATCTCCGTATTGCTGGCGGTATGCAGCACACATTAAAAGATGCAAAGCCTGATTCATCCTACTGCCATTATTGACCCCAAAGCTGAACTGGATAGTTCAGTGGAAGTGGGGCCTTTCACGACTATCGGCGCCGGTGTGCGTATTGATGCCGGTACCAAAGTCGGCTCACATGTGGTGATCGAAGGTCCGACTATCATAGGCAAACACAACGAGATTTTTCAATTCTCTTCCCTGGGTGCAAAACCGCAGGACAAGAAATTCAAAGACGAACCTACCCTGCTGGAAATCGGCGACCACAACACCATACGCGAGTTTTGTACCTTTAACCGTGGCACCATCCAGGACAAAGGTACCACCAAAATTGGCGACCATAACTGGATCATGGCGTATGTGCATATTGCCCATGACTGCATCGTTGGCAACCACACCATCATGGCCAATAACTCGTCCCTGGCTGGCCATGTGACGATTTACGACTATGCCATCCTGGGTGGATTCACCCTGGTGCACCAGTTCTGCCAGATCGGCGAACATATTATTACTGCCGTCGGATCTGTGGTGTTCAAGGATATCCCGCCCTATGTCACTGCCGCTGGCTACGATGCGCAGCCGCATGGCATCAATGCCGAAGGCCTTAAACGCCGTGGTTACAGTGCCGAGGCTATCCAGCAGATCAAGCGTGCCTACAAAGTACTGTATCGCCAGGGCCTGTCATTTGAAGAAGCAAAAGTAGCTTTGGCTACCATGGAACAGTCTTGTCCCGAGATTGGCCTGATGACCCGTTTTCTCGCGCAAACAACGCGCGGCATTGTGCGTTAATTCAAAAAATTATGGCGAAGATTGCAATGGTGGCGGGCGAAGCCTCCGGTGACTTGCTGGGTTATCACCTGATCCAGGAATTGAAATCACTGCATCCTGATATCGAGATATTCGGTATCGCCGGGCCCAAAATGATGAGTCTTGGTGCGAAATCGCTCTACCCGATAGAGCGCCTTTCTGTACGCGGTTACCTTGAAGTGCTCAGGCATTTGTGGGGCCTGCTCAAATTACGTAAAGAACTACTCAAGCAGATACTCAAACAAAAACCGGATGTGTTCATTGGCATTGATGCGCCTGATTTCAACTTCTGGCTAGAGAAAAAACTCAAAGCCAAAGGCATTGCCACCATCCATTATGTGAGTCCCTCCATCTGGGCATGGCGTAAAAACCGCATTCATAGCATCAAACGTGCGGTGTCGCATATCCTGGCGCTGTTTCCGTTCGAGCCTGCGCTTTATCAGCAGATCGGCGTGCCTGTGACCTATATCGGTCATCCTTTGGCGGATGCGCTGCCGATGGAGCCGGATGTGCCGCAAATGCGTGAAAAACTCAAATTGAAAAAGAACAGCGTGGTGATTGCACTACTGCCAGGCAGCCGACAGTCAGAAGTGTTGTTTCATGCTGAACTCATGCTGGAAAGCGCGATTTCGTTCGAGCGTTTGATGCGCGAGAATGGACAGAATGTGCAGTTTCTTGTGCCTCTGGTCACCCGGGAAACGCGTGATATTTTTGAGAATGCCTGGCATCAGTTGCTGACACAAAAGCCAGATGTTGAAATTGATATGCAAATCATGTTTGGGCATGCGCATGAAGCCATGATCGCGGCTGATGCTATTGTCGTTGCCTCAGGCACGGCAACGCTTGAGGCCGCTTTGCTCAAAAAGCCTATGGTCATCACTTACAAGATGTCCAATATGAGCTGGCAGCTCCTGAAACGCATGCGGCTGCAACCCTATGTGGGCTTGCCCAATATATTGGCTGGTGAATTTATTGTACCGGAGTTATTGCAAAAAGATGCGAATCCCGAGCAAATCGCACAGACCCTGTATAACTTGCTAGCAGATAAAACCGGTTTGACAGTATTGCGCGAAAAGTATCGCACTATCCATGCTCAACTCAAGCAAAACAGTGCGCAAAAAGCGGCTGCTGTCATCAAGCAGTTCCTGCCAGCTTCATGATCATGCTGAGATTATGTGGCATTGATGAGGCGGGCAGGGGGCCATTAGCCGGTGCGGTATATGCCGCGGCTGTGATTCTTAATCCAGAACGGCCAATTCTCGGATTAGCAGATTCCAAGAAGTTGTCGGAAGCCAAACGTGATGCGCTCGCGATTGAAATCAAAGCGCATGCCCTGGCCTGGGGTATTGCCAGCGTTAGCGCGCAGGAGATTGATGAAATCAATATCCTGCAAGCCAGTATGCTGGCAATGCAGCGCGCATATCTGGCCATGGTGACCGATTTCGGTCTGCATGCCACTTTGATCCAGGTGGATGGTAATCGTAGCCCAAAGTTTGATTTGCCCTGTGAAGCCATCGTCAAAGGTGACAGTAAAGTCGCCGAAATTTCAGCAGCATCTATCTTAGCTAAAACCGCCAGGGATGCTTCACTGTTAGCGCTGGATATACGGTATCCGCAGTATGGCTTTGCACAGCACAAAGGTTATCCAACCGCCTTGCATCTTGAACGTCTTGCCGAGCACGGTATAACGTCTGAGCACCGTCTCAGTTATGCACCAGTGAAAAGATTGCTGGCTTAAACTTAAAAGTATCAAATAAAAAACCGCTCAATCGAGCGGTTTTTTATATTGAAATTACCTGAAAGGTCATTCCACCAGCAATTCGGTTTTGCCTGGTTTCCCGTTCATGTCATCCGCTTCCGGCATAGGGTCTTTCCTGGCGGTGATTGCAGGCCATACTTGTGACAGGCGCGCATTCAGTTCGATAAAGTGTTGCTGGTCAGCCGGGACATCATCTTCTGAGAAAATGGCTTCAGCCGGGCACTCTGCCACACACAATGTGCAGTCTATGCACTCGTCCGGATTAATGGCCAGAAAATTAGGGCCCTCAACAAAGCAGTCGACCGGGCAGACATCTACGCAGTCGGTATATTTGCACTGAATACAATTTTCGGTTACTACATATGTCATATTTTCAAATCCTTTGTGGCTTGGTTTCCAGCCAAAATATTAGGGTCAGCCAAAACGCTATTTTATTGCAAATTAGTCTAATTGACGATGCGGCGTTTTGTTATTCAAACAATCATGCCTGCGCCAACGGTATTGTTACTGCTTTCGTCAATCACGATGAAAGCACCGGTCGCACGATTTTTATCGTAGCTATCCACCATTAACGGCTGCGCCAGTTTAAAGCTGACACGGGCGATATCATTCATTTTGAGATCGGATGTGGCCTGTTGTTCCAGGGTATTTACATCTACCTTATATTGAATACTGCCGATCTTGGCTTTCGATTCACGGCTGGTATGGCGTACGATATAAGTACGCGCAGTAGACAGCGGCGTTTCAGACAGCCAGCACACGTGTGCTTCAATCTGTTTCACCGGCTCTATCACTTCAGCCGTTTTCACAATCATATCGCCACGTGAGGTATCAATCTCATCCTCGAGCAGCAGGGTGACACTTTGTTCTGTTTGCGCGCTTTGCAATTGCTCATTGCCAAGTTGAATGGCTTTGACTTTGGACTGGTAGCCATTCGGCAACACGGTCACTGCATCACCCACTGCAATATCACCTGATTCTACGCGGCCCATAAAGCCGCGGAAATCATGCAGTTCAGGGTTGGCTGAGTCGTGTGGTCGGCAGACGAATTGCACCGGGAAACGAAAGGCTTCCGCCTGCTCACTATGCGCAGCAGGTACATCTTCCAGAATCTCCAGCAATGTTTCGCCTTGGTACCAATCCATATTGTCCAGACGGTCAACCAGCATATCGCCATTCAAGGCAGACAGTGGCAGAAACTTGATGTCTCGCGCCTGGGCCAAGCCAATTTCGCTGGCGAAGGCAATGTAATCTGCCTTGATCTTTTCATAAACGGCTTGGTCATAGTTCACCAAGTCCATCTTATTCACGGCGACCACAATATGCGGGAGTCCGACCAGATGCGCCAGATAGCTATGACGACGCGTTTGTGTCAGTACGCCTTTACGTGCATCAATCAGGATAATTGCAAGGTTAGCGGTTGAAGCTGCGGTAACCATGTTGCGGGTATATTGTTCATGACCCGGCGCATCGGCAATGATGTATTTACGTGTACCAGTACTGAAATAGCGATAAGCCACGTCAATGGTAATGCCTTGTTCGCGCTCAGCTTGCAGGCCATCGGTCAGCAATGACAAGTCCACCGCTTCCATACCACGTTTGCTCGAAGTCCGCTCAATATTGCTGAGCGTATCGGTCAGAATGGTTTTGGTATCGTACAGCAGGCGGCCAATTAAAGTACTTTTGCCATCATCCACGCTGCCGCAGGTCATAAAGCGTAGTAATGAGTCGTTATGTGTTTTCGTCATGTTTATTCTCAATCATTAAAAATGCTTGGAAAATGCATTTTGTGAAAGTGAGTGCAAGGCGCACGGAGCGCAAAAAACGGAATGTACACAAAGTACATGAGTATTTTGAGCACCGCGCAACGCAGCAATCAATTCAGAAAATGAATTTAACTGCATTTTTAGAAATAACCTTCTTTTTTACGCTGTTCCATCGAAGCCTCTGAAGTCTGGTCGTCTAGGCGGGTCGCGCCACGCTCGGTAATGGTAGTCGTCGCGGTTTCCAGCACGATTTTGCTGACATTATCAGCATCGGAAATCACCGGTGCGGTACAAGTGATATCACCCACAGTGCGGAAACGTACCTGCATATTGATCACTTCTTCACTGCCTTTAGGCTCGTTGATGACGCCGCCATTCGAGAGCGGGACATTGACCGGGAAAATGGACCCATGACGCATGACAATATCGCGTTGATGCGCAAAGTAGATACTTGGTAACTCCAGTTTTTCGCGTTCGATGTATTGCCAGACATCCATTTCTGTCCAGTTGGAGATTGGGAAAGCACGTATGTTTTCACCTTTATGCACGCGTGCGTTATACAGATTCCATAATTCCGGGCGCTGGTTCTTTGGGTCCCATTGGCCGAATTCGTCACGGAAACTCATGATGCGTTCCTTGGCACGTGCCTTTTCTTCGTCCCTGCGGGCACCACCTATGCAGCAATCAAAGCCGAATTCGTCAATGGCTTCGAGCAAGGTCACAGACTGGTGTTTATTGCGTGGTTCATCTGGCGATTTCAAGACCACGGTACCGCGCTTCATGGAGTCTTCCACTGATCTCACAATCAGGCGCTCACCCAGCTCAGCCGCACGTTGGTCACGGAAGTTAACTACTTCGAGATAGTTGTGACCAGTGTCAATATGCAATAGAGGGAACGGAAAACGGCCGGGACGGAATGCTTTTTCAGCTAGGCGTAAGATGCACAATGAGTCTTTACCGCCCGAGAACAGCAATACCGGGTTGGCGCATTGACCAGCGACTTCGCGCAGAATATGAATGGCTTCAGCTTCCAGCCAGTCGAGGTGAGACAAAGGTTGTTTGGTTGTCATTTCAATCTTCTATCAATCAGCTACAGATGCCTGGTAAGTATGCATCTGTTGTTACTTTTTAACATGCAGTCCGCATTCTTTACTGGTCGGGTCTTCCCACCACCAGCGGCCAGCACGGATATCTTCGCCCATGGCCACTGCGCGTGTGCAGGGTGCGCAGCCTATACTGGGGTAAAACTGGTCATGCAGGGCGTTGTACGGCACGTTGTACAGGCGGATGTAAGCCCAGATTTCCTTCTCTGTCCAATCACTGAGTGGATTGAATTTTTCCAGCTGGTTGCCCGCATCATATTCGCGCGTGGGCAGGTTGCTGCGTGTGGTGGCCTGTTCGGCACGCATGCCGGTGATCCAGGCTTGCTTGCCAGTCAGGGCGCGCTGTAAAGGTTCCACTTTGCGCATACCGCAGCAGGCCTTGCGCAGATCAATGCTTTCATAGAAGGCGTTGATACCTTTGCCGCGCACATAGCTTTCAACCGCTTCGTGCTTGGGGAAAAACACCATCGGTTTGATGGCATAAGTATTTTCCACATCGCCCATCAAGGTATATGTTTCAGCAGGCAAGCGGCCGGTGTCCAGCGAAAATATCTCGATAGCCAGGTTTTCTTTGGCGATCAGGTCGGTGAGCACCATATCTTCAGCGCCATAACTGTTAGCAAAGGTAATCGCCGGAAACTCGGCTGCAGCTGCCTGAAGTAATACAAGTGCTTGCGCACGCTTGGCTTGCACACTGGCAATAAGCGCATCAGTGAGTTCAGGGCTGGTAGCCGGATTTTTACTGGCCGGCTTGAGCATGCTGACAGCACCACTCATGTACGATTTACTCTCCGCCAGACAGGCACATCATCTACTGCACCCTGATAAGGTTGGCTGAAATCATTCAGGCTGGCAACGGCTTCTTGCGCCGAACGGTCAGCACGAATCAGAAAGCTGTTAAAGCCGGAACGTTTATGGAAAAACAATTGGTCACGCAATACATCACCAATCGCACGCAATTCGTTTTTATAACCAAAGCGGGTACGCAACCAGTTGCCTAAGGTGAAAATACGGCCGTCGGCAAAGCGCTCAACAAATACAGCGACCAGCGGCAGGGTATTGATGTCGGAAAA